>JAGAIH010000264.1 GCA_017626655.1 Clostridia bacterium
TGCCCAGCAATGGTCCTACGCGCTGGAAAGCTCCCCCAAGATCGTCATGCTGACGGGCTGGAACGAGTTTACCTTCGGTAAGCACATCAACGCGGGTATCGGGCAGATTATCTCCGGTATGTACACCATCATCAAGGACGACGGCGTCCTCATCGACAATACAGCTCTCCCTTTCCATGAATTCTGGGTAGTGGATCAGTTCGCCAACTACAACGCCGCCCCTTGCTGGGAGCCGTATCGTAGCGAGTCTCGTTCTTGTGAATGAACACGAAGAAATAGCAAAGTGCGAAACCGTTTTGAACATCCATGTGTTCGAATTTTCTGTCACTGAGGACGATGTGGACTTGGAAACTGATGCAATAAACGTTGACCTTGGTTTGGCCGGTGAAGCTTTTGAAAAACTCTTTGGTTCCGATTCGTTTGATATCAGTTTGGGTAAAAATGTTAAGTTTACTACCGAAATTGACGGAGATACGATAGAAATGCTTTTGTCGGCTTCTAAGAATTATTCTAAAACAAATTCTACGACAAAAGATTATAAGAAGGGATACACGAGTAATCACGGCGACCATAACAAGAACACGTACTTCTTCCAGTACAAGGCAACGGTAAAGGACAGTAACGGTGTAAAGCATGAGTTGGTTTACAATGTACGCTTTGCGCGAGCGACTGAAGCAGATAATTATTACTATTAATCACAACAGCCAGTTTGTTGTTTGGGTGATTCCAATTGTACTTGAAGTAGAAGTTAAGGTTGGTGGAGAAATCGTTCTGAATATTTCTTTTGATGAAGATCGAAAGGTTACATTCGATGATACAACACTGACATTAACCGCTTCTTTGAATGCTTCTGCCGGAGTAGGCTGCAGCGTTGCTTCGTTTGGAGTTTACGGAAGCATTGGAACCGTGTTCGTACTCGATATTTATCCCGAGTTTGGCATTGAGAGCTGGGAAGCAAATGGTGAAATCGGCGGATATGTTAAGGTTGTTTTCAAAAAGTATTCAAAGAAATTCGCAAGTTTTGATGGATACATAATAGAACCCAAAGATCAGCAACAAGTAATGATGCGTATGTCAACTTATGATATGGCAGCAATGTATTTGATAGACAATTATACAAATGCTGAAGCATCTGAGTTGGAGAATGATTTTAAGTTGATTGTTATTGATGGAATGCTTTACAAGTTAGGATATATGGATGCGTCATCTCTTGAAGGATATGATGCATACAACTATGCTAAATTGTGTATTTCCAGTTGGGACGGTGAAAAATGGAGTGATCCTACTATCATTGACGATAATGGAAGGAACGATGCTGCATACAGCATTTATAATCACGATGGTGTTCTTGTTCTGACTTATACGCAAGTAGCGGATATTCTTACAGCTAACGATGACAATTATGAATCGTTTGATAATCTTGTAATCAAGACAATTCCGTTAACTACTCAAAGTATTGCGACAATCGGCGAGGGAAATGTTGTTGATACATCAATTGAGCGCGATTACTATGTTTATTTGGCTCAGTATGCGATTGTAGATGGTATTCCTACTCTTGTTTGGGTGGAAAATGCTGATAACAACGCATTTGGTGTATCTCCTGACAACTACATTGATGCTAATGGCATATCTCACGTTTTTGCAACCACCGCAAACTCTATTTGGATGTCTAAGTTTGAAAACGGTACTTGGGGAACCCCGATTTCTATTGCAAGTGGTCTTTCCGCAGTAACGGATGTAGCAATTGGAACAGATGGAGATATTGCTTACATTGTTGATACAAACGGAAACTTGGCAGATATGACTGATAGAGTAATGTTCTATGGAAATACGGGAGACACAATTTCGGCATATAATCATATCTCTGTAGGAAGCATGATTAGTGTTGATTTCGCTGATGGCGAGTTCGTATATTACTACGATCTTGTAAACGAAGACGAGGAAAACATTGATGGTTTGCGCACTCTTTCTGGTATCGAAGGTAGTGCAGATCAGGTCGAATCTTACCCTGCGGAAGTACCTGCTGATTATAAGGTAGTAGAAGATGCAGAAGGTAATGTTATTGCTGTATTTTTCTTCTCAACCAAAACGTGGGAGTATGATGGTGAAAAAGTTTCCGGTTCGGCACTTTATGGTATCTTCAAGCAAGATGGTGTTTGGGGTAAACCTATAGAAATCGTTGGTGTTTCTAATGAGTCGGGTGTTCGTTTTGAAACAACTATGGATAGGTACATCTATTCTTATGATGTAATAGTTACTCCTAGTGAGGACAGTGCTTTGATGATTTCTGTTAGTACAGTTGATCAGAATGGTTGCGATCTCGAAAACTACGATTTCATTTATAGAATGGAAGGTAGAATAGTAGTTGACAACTACGAGGTAAATTATGCTGACAGTACAGTTTCGATTCCTGTTCAAAACGTAGGTGCAAGAACATCTGAGGTATATGTTTCAATAGGCAACGGGTATCTGTTGATTGATAAAGCACTCGCTTCAGGAGAAATCAAGACCTATACCATTTCTCTCTATGGTAATGCTGATAGAAAATACACAGTTTCGATTGATGGCGACAAAATCGGAACTCCGGATTGGACAAGTGAAGAATTGAACTTGAACTACTCTGATATTGTTCCTTATGCAAAGCAGCTTTTGGTAGGAGGCAAAAATGTCCTTCTTTTGGCGGTTAAGAATACCGGAAACACTGTTGATACCGGAATTACTGTTATTAGAGTAGGCGAACATATGGATAATGCCATTATTTCAGCCGAAATCCTTAATGCTATCTCTCATTTGACTCTCAATGATGGCGAAAGTGCAATTGTTGAAATTACGAATGAGAACGGCGAAAAAGAAAAGATTTGGGTTGGAACGAATGTGGTAGATGCATATGGTATTGCATATCACGAGGTAATGTTGTCCGATTTGTGTTCCGAAAATATTGGAATCATATCTATCGCTACGATCGTTACGGATAACGAAAAGGGAGTAGCTGTAGACAATAACTTTACTCACGTTTCCTATAATGAGTGTGTTGGTAGCCTCGAAGAAGGAGAAAATGTAGAATACAAGCCTACAATATTCGAAAACACACTTGAATTTGATCAGCAAAATGATGATGGCGTTGAATTGAATTACACATACAGTGCTGACGATTCTGTGCTTGAAGTATATGTTGATCAAATAAAAGTATCGAATGAATTGTATGAAAACACCATGAATGGAACAAGAGGAACAATGGTTTTACACCTTGAACTCTTAAATTCACTCTCTAAGGGGACACATAAAGTAACTCTGAATTTTGCGAGCGGAAATACTTGCGAGATTGAGTTAAAAGTGGTTTCGTATTATACTGTAACGGTAAATAATGGGGAAAGTAATCTTCCTGAAATAAGCGTAAAAGAAGGGACTATCCCGATGTTACCTACTGTAAGCAAAGCTGCGGATGAACAATATACATATGTTTTCAACGGCTGGGATGTAGATGGTGATATGATGTCTGATAACATTACTGCTGTTACAGAAAACACAACGTATACAGCTATCTGGAAGAAAATCAAGCGCGAGTACGAGATTACTTGGGTAATGGTTTCTAAAGATGGCAAGTCTGTTAGTGTTACAGGAAAGTATCATTATGAAGACATACCGCAGTATATTGGTACTGTTTTCGCACCGGATGGTATGCAATTTGTGTCTTGGAACACAGAAATCGATAAAGTAACACAGAATTGCACCTATACTGCACAGTACGAACAAGAAAGAGAAATTGGTGATATTAACGGCGATGGCGTTATTAACACAAGAGATGTTGCTATGTTAAGACAATATGTGGTAGGAAAGATAGAACTTTCTGAAGATGTATTGGTATATTGCAATATTTACAATGATTACAACGATGACGGTAGTGTTAAAATCAATACCCGAGACGTAGCTCTTTTGCAGCAAATTGTTGTTGGAACGAGCAACTAATCAATGTGATATTCTAACCATTTTTAATATGGAAGCATCGAATGGTTTTTGGTATAGTAAGAAAAATCATAGTTGATGGCTTTCTTGTAAATGATCCCCAAGCGGTTGCTCTTTATTTCGATAGGGAGCAATCGCTTTTTGCTTTCTATGCACGAAAAAGGTTTTTCTTTTGAAAATACTACCCCGAAATCTTCCATTCTAAAATTTTTTATGGTATAATTAAAAAAAGATGGAAAGATTCCCCCGCAAACATCGTCTACATAAGCAGAGGCCTCAATACCCACGAAAGGAGAACCACTATGGACCCGACGACCACCGCCCGCGACCGCGAGATCGTGGAGCTGTACTGGCAGAGGAGCGAGCGCGCCATTCAGCTGACCCACGAGCGCTACGGCGGGCTCTGCACCCGCGTGGCCATGAATATTCTGGGGGATCCCTCGGACGCCGAGGAGTGCGTCAACGATACCTACCTGAAGGCTTGGAAGTCCATTCCTCCCGAAAGGCCCCGCGCTCTGGGGGCGTTTCTGACCCGCATCACCCGCAACCTGGCCCTGGACCGCTACCGTACCAAGCGGCGGCAGAAGCGGGACGGGGAGTTTACGGTCATGCTCTCCGAGCTGGGGGACTGCATCCCCGCCCCCGAGGAGACCGACGCCACCGAGCTTCTGGCCCACATCAAGGATTTTCTGCACGGATTGGACGATACCGACCGTAACCTCTTCGTGGGCCGCTACTTCCACGCCTACGAGGTGCAGAGGATGGCCGAAGCCTACGGACTCACACCCAACGCCGCGTCTCTGCGGCTGTACAAGACCCGGGAGAAATTACGGGTCTACCTGAACGAAAGGGGGTATCACGTATGAAGAAGAACGAGATCAAGGGGCTTTCCGCCTTTGCGCTGCTGGAAGGTCTGGACGACGATATGATCCTCTCCGCCTCCCTGCCCGAGGCGGCGCCTGTGGCTCCTCCTACGGTGGGGGAAAAGCTCTCTGCCTTCTTTGCCCGCATGGGGAAGGGCGGCATGGCGGCGGCCATCACGGGGATCGTGGTGGCGGTGGCGGTGCTGATTGGAATTCTCTTGGCGGGGCGCTTCCCCATATGGGAAGAATCGGGCATAGAGACCGAACCCGGGCCTATCCAATCCCGCCCCGACATACAGAACGGCATCTTGTTCCCGCCCTTGGAGAGCCCCGACAACACTCAGAAGAGCGCCGTGTCGGTGGTGTCCGACGGCATCACGGTGTATCCCAAGGGGTACTGCGTGTATCTCTCCGAAATGCGGCGGGATGAGAACGGCGAACTGACCGGTGTGGATGCCGACGGCATCGGCGCGGTGTATCAGCTGGCCGAGATCTGGGATGAGTTGCCCACCTTGCAAACGGCGGGGGACGATTTTGATGTAATCCTCCCCGACCATATGACCCTGCGAAGCGTACAGGTCTTTGAAATGGTGGAGGTACAGACCAAGACCTTTGAGGAGATTGCATCTACGGTGGACGGCCCGAATCTGTCTGTCGATCCTATGGGCTATCTGTCCACGTTGCGCGGCGAATACACCGTAGTGCTGAAGGTCTACCATGAGATCAACTACTCCGCCGACGAGTACACCAAGGGTTTGGAAGAGTATGCCTTCCGGCTGAATGTGGATCCCACCATGAACGAGAAAGCCCCCGTCCGCGTGATCCACGGCGACAAGACCTACTTCCCCGCAGGCTACCTTCTGCAAACGAGCTACTATGACGCCGAGCTGAAGCAGGAGATCACAAAGCAGTACGACGGCGCGGAGAGTATCCTTGCCGAGCTGGCGACCGATATGGTGACGGCTACCGTCGCCCGCGGGGAGTCTCTGGGGCTGTACCTTGCCCCCTTCTATGAGCTGAAATGGGTCAGGGTCTTTGACAGCAGCCTTCGCCAGCTCTATGAAATGGGCTATGACAGCCCGCTGGACACCTTCTCCGAAACGGAGGAGGCGGGGGACTACTACGTCATCATCACCGCCGTTTTCCTGGGTACGGGGGAGACCTCCGTGACCGAGTTCCCCATCCATATCAAGCTCGTGGAGGAACGGGAAGAGGAGTCCACCCCCGCGGGCGACGTGGGGGAGACACCCCCGCCGCCCCGCGTGACGGTGAGTACGGGCTTCGGCAGTCTGAGCTTCGGGAACGCAAGCCACAGCAGCGAGTACCACGAGGGCTATATGCTCTGGACGGAGCAGTGGTACGACGGCGGTATGCTCAGCGGTGACGGCTTTGGTGCCACGGGACAGCTTTCGGATATCTCCGCCGGACTCCCCGTGCTTCGCCACTATGCCGGGGAAGAACCCCACCTTCGTGTGATCGAGGACAAGGATACCCTGACCCGCATCTATATCTACTATGAGGACCACAGCTTCTGTGCGGACGCGAGGGATGCTTTGGTCCTGTCCACCCTCCCCGAGGGCAGTTATATCATTGTCCTGCGGGTGGAGACCCAAGGCGACTACATCGAGGAGGCTGAGGCCTACGAGCGCACCTGCACCGAGTATGCCTTCATCCTGGAGGTGGTGGAGGAGCATGCGGGCATCCCCGGCGTGCCCGAAACCAACCCCCGCGTGGTGGTCAGCGGCGGCGGTCAGTCGGCGGTCTTTGAGACCGAGGAGGACGGCTTCCTGGCGTGGACGGCCTACCGCTTGGGTGCCGCCGTCAGCTGGATGCCTCGGATGGAGGGCACACCCGCCGCCTCGGTGATCTTCGACGACGATGACGCTATGCGAGCTCTTCCCGACATGGAGATCACCTACGGCACCCCCCTCACCCTCTCTCTGGATGCCGCGGGGGATGCGCTGTTCAAGGTGATCCTGTACGATGCCAAGGGCGGCGTGACCGCCGAGGGACTTGACCTTTCGGTGGTGGACTCTCTGGAAAACGACGGCTGGGACAGGGGCGTGATCCTGGTCTTACAGATCATGTCCCGGATCAGCGAGACCGAGCAGGCCTGCTATGAGTACGCCATTGATCTGACCATCACCCAACCGTAATACGGCCCCAAGTCCGCTTCTCACCCGAGGGGCGGGCTTTTTCCATGATAAAAAATCCATAAAATCCCAAAACCATCTTGCAAAAATCCGTACAACATGATATAATAAATGTGTCTGCGGATCATCCGCATCGTACTTGAAAATTTTTGATTCAGATAGGAGAACCTACCATGAAGATCAACGAAAAGATCCCCGCTCTGAACGGGTCCATCACCGACCCCCGTACCCGCCGCTACCTCGCCCCCAAGCGGGTGGTGCTGACCGAGGGCAACGTGCATAACCCCGAGTCCCTGCTTCAGGAGAGAAGCAACCAGATCACCCTGGGCGTGGGCGAGTGCTGCACCATGCGGAACATCCCCGGTGAGCCCAAGGCCAAGCTGGTGCTGGACTACGGCTGTGAGTTCCCCGGCTCCATCCGCCTCATGATCTGGGGCGCGGGCTCCAAGGGCTACGGTGACGACGCCCGCTGTAACATCATCGTCCGTACCGGTGAGTCGGTCATGGAGGCCATCACCCCCATCAAGGTCAAGAACACCACCAACGACCACGCCATCCGCGACCGCGTTATGAACGTGGGCTTCTACTCCGCCAACGAGACCAACGAGTCGGGCCAGCGGTTCGTCTGCGTGGAGCTCATCGACGATGACGCCGTGGTGACCTTCAAGGCCATCCAGGGTGTGTTCCACTATCTGGATCTGGACTACAAGGGCTCCTTCGAATGCTCCGACGAGAAGCTGACCCGCATCTGGAACACCGCCGCCTACACCGCTCACGTCAATATGCAGGAGTACCTGTGGGACGGCATCAAGCGCGACCGTCTGGTCTGGATCGGCGATATGCACACCGAGGTCAACACCATCCTGGCCACCTTCGGCTACAACGAGATCGTCCCCCGCTCCCTGGACGTGGTCCGCGACGAGACCCCCGTGGGCGCCTGGATGAACGGTATCTCGGCCTACTCCATCTGGTGGCTCCTGATCCACTGCGACTGGTACCGCGCCTTCGGTGACAAGGCCTACCTGGAGGAGCAGAGAGACTACCTCCGCGGCCTGCTGACCCTGCTGGCCTCCTTCGTGGACGAGGACGGCGGCGAGACCCTCCCCGAGGGCCGACTCCTGGACTGGCCCACCAACGATGATCCCGTGGCCAAGCACGTGGGCTTCCAAGGCCTGCTGAAGCTGGCTCTGGACAACGGCGCCTACCTGCTCCGCGAGCTGGGCGAGGATGAGACCGCTGCTCTCTGCGAGGCCTCCTCCGAGAAGATGAAGGGCCACAAGCCCGCGCCCACCGCCGCCAAGCAGGCCAACGCCTTCATGGTGCTGGCAGGGCTTTCCGACCCCGTCGAGGTCAACGAGCGGGTCATGATCCCCGGCGGCGGCCACGGCTACTCCACCTTCATGGGCTACTACATCATGGCCGCCAA
>JAGAIH010000265.1 GCA_017626655.1 Clostridia bacterium
AGGAGCTCCACTCCATCCTCACCGTCATCGAGGACACCACGCCCCCCGTTTTCAAGGCTACCCCCGAGCTGTCCGCTTACGTGGGGGAGGCCATCGCCTACCGCAAGGGCCTGGTGGTCACCGACAACTGCGGCGGCGCGGTGGATATCCAGGTGGATTCCTCCTCGGTGGATCCCAACACCCCCGGGGACTACGAGGTCCGCTTCACCGCCACCGACGAGTCGGGAAACGTCTCCTGGGCCGCCACCACCATCCACGTCTACGAGAACCAGGTCACCGAGGAGCAGCTCAACGAGAAGATCGACGCGGTCATTGCCCGGATCATCACCCCCGACATGGATAAGGAAGCCCAGCTCCGCGCGGTCTACCGCTACGTCTACGACCACATCGCCTACACCTCGGATTCGGACAAGTCCGACTGGATCCGCGCCGCCCACGATGCCCTGTTCGTTACGGGCTCGGGCGATTGCTTCAATTACTTCGCCGCCGCCATCGCCTTCTGCCGCCGCCTGGGCATCGACTACCGCGAGATCGAGCGCACCCCCGGGGCCGCCGACGGCACCCACTTCTGGATCATGGTCAACATCGGCACCGCCGAGGAGCCCCGCTGGTACCACTACGACTGTACCCATATCAACGCCTCCTACTCCCACAGCGGCTGTCTCCTCACCGATCAGCAGATCAAGGCCTTCAACCGCTTCCGCGCGGGCTTCTACGCCTACGATCAGTCCAAGTATCCCGCCACCGACAAGAAGATCATCACCCGCACCCCCGACCTGGAAAAATTCTATTGACCGAGGCACACGCCATGAAACAGAATATCCGCTACTCCAAAGCCCAACTCCGATCGGTGGGTATGACCCTCATCACCGCCCACTCGGGCTGTGAGGGGACTCCCCCCAACAGCATCGACCACATCCTCGCCGCCATCGATTCGGGAGCCGAGATGATCGAGATTGATATCCGCGCCCACGGGGACCTGCTCTACCTGTCCCACGACGTGGCCGAGGATCCCTCGACCTGCGTGACCTTCGAGACCTTCCTTGAGCTGATCGCCCCCGTCCCCGACCTGCGGGTCAACTGCGACGTCAAGACCGACGGGCTGATCACCCCCGTCATGGAGGCCGCCCGCCGCTTTGGGGTAGCCCACCGCATGGCCTTTACGGGGGCCTGCAACCACCAAAACGATCTGATCGTGGCGGAGGGCGGACGTCTCTGGCCCAGCCTGTGGCCCTGCGAGGACAACGAGGCCGCCGTGCGTAATGCCTGCGACTCCTTCCAAGGGGTGGGCGAGCCCATCCTGAACCTCCACTACTCCATGATCTCGGAGTCAAGCCTCACCTACCTCCGCGACCGCGGCATGGACTTCTCGGCCTGGACGGTGGACGACGAGGCGGTCCTGCGGGATCTCCTTCGGAAGGGCATCACCAACATCACCACCCGCAAGCCCGTGCTTGCCCTTCGCCTCCGCGACGAGATCCAAGGCACTCCCGCGTCCCACGGCCTGCTCCCCCTGGAGCGTATGGAGACCATGATCCGCGAGGCGGGCGCCATCATGCGTTCCGTCCCCGACGAGGTGCGGAACAACCCCGAATGCAAGGAGGGAAGCGCCAACTTCGTCACCGCCTACGACGTCAAGGTGCAGGAGTTCCTCAAGGCTGAACTCACCAAGATATTCCCCGACGCCCACTTCTTCGCCGAGGAGGACGGGGAGAGCCGTCAGACCATCGGGGCGGGCTACACCTTCATCATCGACCCCATCGACGGCACCACCAACTTCATGTGCGGCTACGATCACTCCGCCGTGTCGGTGGGACTGCTCCTGGACGGTCAGCCCCTCTTCGGCGGCATCTACGACCCCTACCGCGACGAATACTACTGCGCCGTGAAGGGGCAGGGAGCCACCCGCAACGGTCAGCCCATCCAGGCTTCCACCCGACCCGTCACCCGCGGTATCGTTTCCATCGGTTCCGCCCCCTACCGCAAGGATACCCTATCCGAGACGGTCAAGGAAATGACCTACGAGCTCTTCCATACCTTCGCCGACTTCCGCCGCTCGGGTTCCGCCGCCCTGGATATCTGCCACGTAGCCTGCGGACGGCTGGACGCCTTCTGTGAGCCGGTGCTATCCCCCTGGGACTACGCCGCCGGCTCGGTGATCCTCTCCGAGGCGGGAGGCATCTCCACCAATTTCGCGGGTAAGCCTCTGGATTTGTCCGCCCCCTCCTCCTGCGTGTTCGGCAGTGCCAATGCTCATCCCGCCGCGCTGGACGTGTGCGGAAGGTACGCCGCCGTCACCGAGGCTATTCTCTGAAAACAGGAGCCTTCTATGCTCACCAACATTCTCCAATACCTGGAAGCCACCGCCCCCCGCGTCCCCGACAAGCTGGCCTTTTCCACGGGCACCGAGGGCCTGACCTTCCGTGAACTCCATACCCATGCCCGCTGTGTGGGCGCCGGCCTCCTCCGCAGAGGCTACAACGCCGAGCCTGTGGCGGTGCTCATGGACAAGCATCCCCACACCATCGCCACCTTCTTCGGCGCGCTGTACGCGGGGTGCTTCTACGCCGCCCTGGACGGGGATATGCCGATCCAGCGCATGGGGCTGATTCTGGATACCCTGAAGCCTCGCCTGCTCATTTACGATCAGAAGAACGCCAAGAACGCCCAAAAGCTACTGGATCAAGGGCTTTTCAGCGGTATCATCCTCCCCTGGGAGGAGTTGTGTCACGCCGAGGGCAGAGAGCTGACCGCTGCCGACGAGACCGCCCTGGAGGCCGTCCGTGACCGCCAGATCGACACCGATCCCATCTACGTGGTCTTTACCTCGGGGTCTACGGGTGTCCCCAAGGGTGTTATCGCCTGCCATCGGTCGGTCATCGACTACACCGAGTCCCTGTGTGAGGCCATTGGATTTAGCGAGGACACGGTCTTCGCCAACCAGACCCCCCTCTATTTCGACGCCCCCCTCAAGGAGATCATGCCCACCATCAAGTTCGGCGCCACGGCCTACCTCGTGCCCAAGATGCTGTTCATGTTCCCCGTCAAGCTCTGCGACTACTTAAACGAGCACAAGATCAATACTGTCTGCTGGGTGGTATCGGCGCTGACCATGATATCCTCCCTGGGCGCTTTGGAGTCCCACACCCCCCAGCATCTGACCACGGTCTGCTTTGGCAGTGAGGTCTTCCCCCGCAAGCAGTACGATCTGTGGCGCGCCGCCCTCCCCGAGGCGCGGTTCTTCAATCTCTACGGCCCCACCGAGGCCACGGGTATGTCCTGCTACTGGCCCGCCCGCGACCTTGCTCCCAACGAGGCCATCCCCGTAGGTAAGCCCTTCCGCAACACCGACCTCCTTCTCCTCACCGAGGACAATCGCCGCGCTTCTGTGGGTGAGGAGGGCGAGATCTGCCTGCGTGGCACCTGCGTGACCCTGGGCTACTACGCCAACCCCGAAAAAACCGCCGAGGCCTTCGTGCAGAATCCCCTGAACCCTCACTACCCCGAGATCATCTACCGTACCGGCGACATCGGCCGCTTCAACGAGAGGGGCGAGCTGGTCTTCGTCTGCCGCCGCGATGCCCAGATCAAGCACATGGGCCACCGCATCGAGTTAGGCGAGATCGAGGCCGCCGCCGCATCCGCCGACGGTGTCCGCGCCGCCTGCTGTGTCTACGACGCAAGCGGTAAGCGCATCGGGCTGTACTACGTGGGCGACACCGAGCCGACTACCCTGACCAAGACCCTGCGCGCCGCCCTGCCCCCTTACATGATCCCCGTCTTCTGCGAGAAGCTCCCCGCTATGCCCTTGACTCCTAACGGTAAAATTGACCGTAAAGGGTTGAGAGAGAGGGCGGAGAATAAAGAGTAATTAGAAATTGCAGTTTTTCGGTGAGATACAAGTTACAAGATACAAAGATACAAGATATGCAAAAAACCTTACGATGACTCCCGTTTGAAACTTGTCAAGAAAAATGGACAAATTAAGAAGTTAAATTTTGAAAAAATTCATTGGGAGTCAAGTAACCGATACCCGAATGAAGACGATCAGAATTGTAGTAAAGTTCGAAGTATTTGACTAACGTAAGGGCTGCGGCCTCGAATGTGAGATGCCCGATATCGGGCATCTCACATTCGAGG
>JAGAIH010000266.1 GCA_017626655.1 Clostridia bacterium
CCCTGGCCGACAAACCCAAATTTGAAATAGAATACCAGCGAAAGGAGTTCCCATTATGTGCGGCCGCTACACCATTGAAGAAGACGAGAGCGTGGATCTTCGCGCGCTGTACGAGGAACTACGGGTGACCCATCCGTATGCCTCGGTCAAGTCGGGGGAGATCTTTCCCACTGACACCGTTCCCCTGCTCTGCTTCGGCGGGGAGAGGCGTCCTCTGTGTCCTGCCGTGGGGGTGTGGGGATTTCGCAAGGAGGAAGGTAGGAGCGGCTCCTCGGTGGTCATCAACGCCCGCGCCGAGTCTGCCGCCGAGCGGCCCATGTTCCGCGAGTGCTTCCTGCGCCGTCGGTGCGTGGTGCCTACGGCGGGGTATTTTGAATGGGACCGAGACAAGGTCAAGCACCGCTTTTCGGTCCCCGACAGCCCTGTGACCTACCTGGCGGGACTGTGGCGGCCCGACCCCGCGGGGGCGCGGTTTGTGGTGCTGACCACTGCCGCCAATTCCTCGGTTTCCCCCGTCCATCACCGTATGCCCGTGATCCTTCCCTCTGATGCACTGGCCGATTGGGTGCAAAACACCGATTTCGCGACGCATTACCTGCGGCAGGTCATGCCCTCTTTAGCCTGCCGTCCCGCGTAGCGCTCCTATAGCAAAAGCCCTCCCGATGCCGAGAGGGCTTTTTCGTATGAGGATCATTCAGCGGTTGCGGTCCTTCGCTTCCTCGCGCGGCATCTCTGCCAGACCGTCAGGGAACCGAACATGACGGCCAGCACCGCCGCGGCCAAGACGGGGATGCCGATGAGGTGGTTGCCGAACTTCTGCTCGAAGAGATAGAGAGGATTGCCCTTGGAGGCGGACTCCAGGAACATGAAGTTGGTGCTCCAAAGGAGATTGGCGCCCTTGGCGACCAGTCCCAGGCCCAACAGGAGCAGGAGACATTTGGGAAGGACCCTTACATCGGGCTTGATGTCCCCGCCTACCGTCAGCATGAGGGGGATGATGAACAGAAGAATATGCACCGAGAAGCTGTGGAGGTGCATGAAGTTCCAGAAGGGGAGCTTGGTCCAGGTGGGGAACAGGAGAGCCGCCAGGGCGGCGGGGATGCAGATGCCGTAGAGGAAGTTTCCCACCGTCTTGGTGGGCTTGATGGCAAAGAAAAGGATGAGGAATATGTTCACACTGCACAGGTGAAAGGGTAGGTAGGAGTGGGTGAAAAGTCCCAGAGCGGAGAGCCAGGCGATCTTCCAGATCTCGTCGCCCACCGCAAGAGCGGTCAGGATCCAGCGCATACGGATCCTTCCCTTCTCCCCCAGCCTACGGTAGAGGAGGCAGCAGAAGACGGCCAGGGCCGCGCAGAGGCCCAGCCAGAAGAGGTGAAGAGGAGAGAAATGGGAGAAGCCCAAGCCCTTGGGGATGTTATCCGAGCTGTAGCAGAAATGGGAAAAGTCCACGGTTTTGACCTCGCTTTCAGTTATCTGGGATATTATACCACTTCATGGGAATGGGGTCAAGATTGGTGGGGGATTCTTCATAATTCTTCATAATTTTCAAATTGCAGTTTATCGGCCCGTTCCTCTGCCTTCCCCAGCGGGGAAGGGGGACCGCGAAGCGGTGGATGAGGAGAACACTTGTAAACCAGCGTTCTGGATGAGTGGCCAACTATCCTACCGTTTTTCGGATCTCGGAAACCAAGAAAATGCATCTGTATCAACCATTTTGACGCATCTATCCATATAGTTGTAGGAACATAACTGTAATCTCAGTAAGTTGGGTTACAAATGCTCTCCTCATCCACCGCTTCGCGGTCCCCCTTCTCCGCTGGAGAAGGCAAAGGACGCGGCAGCTCCCCCGAAAAACTGCAATTTGAAAGTCCCTTTTCCATAAGAAACACCCCTCGCCACAGGGCAAGGGGTGTAGTCTTGTTTACTGCGCCTCCTCCAGCACGCGGAGCAGGTAGGCGTGGACGTTGTAGACCACGTCGTCGTCCCGGGTGAAGGTGAGGGTGCTTGTGGTGATATGGCTGACCAGCTCGTCGGTGTAGTCGGCTCCCTTGGACTGCTCCAGCATGGTGAGCATCTGGTAGTCCTCGATACCGTCGCGCATATTCAGCATACGGATGGAGGGGATGGGATCCAGCTGGCCGTAGGCCGAGCCGGGGTAGACCAGGATACCGTCGCCGGGGCCGGTCTTGGAGACGGGGTTCCGCATCTGGTAGGTGTTGTTGCCCGCGGCGTCGTAGTAGGAGACGTGCCAGTAGAGGAAGCCCGTGACGTCGTTGAGGTAGTTGGTCCAGAACATGGTGCGGCCCTCGGTGCCGTCGTTGAACAGGAGGATGTTCTGGTAGGGGCTGGTGTACTTGGGCTCGCAGGCCACGTAGCTCCAGCGCTCACCGCCGTTATCCACGAAGCCCTGCTGGCGGTCGGCGTACTCGCCGAAGGCGGTGTCAATGGAGACCGATTGGATGAACTGGGCGCCCGTGGTGCTTCTCAGGTCTCTGGGGGTGTAGCTGAACAGGTGGGGCACCCAGACGTTCACACCGTGCTTGGCCAGGTACTCGATGGCATCCCGCTCACCGTTGACCGCGTACTGATCGTACCAGGCGGGGAAGGCGGTGTTCTTGTCCACGCTGTTGAAATTGAAGCTCTTGAAGTCCATGTTGCGCTCGAAGGGGACCAGGAGGCGGTAGTTGTCCCAGCCCCAGATATTCTTCAGCTCGTCGGCTTCCCTGGCGATGGCCAGGACACTGAGCAGGCCCGTGTTGTCGTAGACCGTCTCGGAGGCGCCGCCGGGGAAGGTGATGGGACGCCAGCCACGGGGCACGCCGGGCTCGTCCTGTCCGTAGTAGAACATCTTGGGGGCGAGGATGGGATCGTCCTTGATGGAATCATACTGCTCCTTGGTCAGCACGCGGATGGAGGTGACGCGGGGGTTCTTGAACCACTCGGTACCCAGGACGTTGAAGTAGGTGATGCTTCCCGTCAGGGTCATGCGCTGCTTCAGGAAGTAATCGGCCACGGCCTTGGTGATCTCCACGTCGCTGTAGCGGTGGCGGTCGGGGTTCTCGTTGTACTGCTGGTAGTAGACGCTGACGATATCCCAGAGGCCGAAGGAGGTATCCAGGGCGGTCTCGTCGGACAGGGTCACGTTGTAGACGTAGGTGTAGACGTTGGCCATCTTGATGCACTTGCCCGTGTC
>JAGAIH010000267.1 GCA_017626655.1 Clostridia bacterium
CCGCTCCTGCCGCTCCCGCCGGCCCCGCCGGTGCCGTGGCCGTCAAGGCTCCTCTCCAGGGCACCGTCATGAAGGTCCTGGTCAAGCCCGGCGACAAGGTCACCAAGGGCTCTCCCGTCTGCGTCATCGAGGCGCTGAAGATGGAGAACGATGTCCCCGCTCCCGCCGACGGCTCCGTGGCCTCGGTCAATGTCAAGAGCGGCGACAGCGTCAAGACCGATGAGGTCCTTTTGACTCTGAACTGATAAGCCTTTCTTATCACCCAAAATTACTTGAAAGGAAGGTCTATCCATGTCCGATCTGATCCAAAGCTTGCTCAACTTTCTGACGGGCACAGGCATCTGGAAGGTGCTGTTCTGCCCCACGGGCGAGGGTCAGGGTCTCTTTGACCTGGCCGAGTCCGGCTGGGCCTTCAACCCCACCGCATGGCAGCTCCTGGTTATGTACGTCATCGTAGGCATCCTCGTCTACCTGGCCATCGTCAAGAAGTTCGAGCCCCTGCTCCTGCTCCCCATCGCCATCGGTATGATGCTGACTAATCTCCCCGGCGCGAACCTGTTCCACCTGGACTACTTCATCGCCGACAACATCGACTTCGGCTTCATCCTCCACCATGGCGGCTTCCTTGACCTCCTCTACCTGGGCGTCAAGCTGGGCATCTACCCCTGCTTGATCTTCGTGGGTATCGGCGCTATGACCGACTTCACCCCCCTGATCTCCAACCCCAAGTCCTTGCTCATTGGCGCGGGCGCCCAGCTGGGCGTGTTCGTGGCCTTCGCCTTCGCCTTGATCTCGGGCGTGTTCGATCCCAACGAGGCCGCCGCCATCGGTATCATCGGCGGAGCCGACGGCCCCACCGCCATCCTGGTGACCAAGACCCTGGCTCCCGCGCTCCTGGGCGCCATCGCCATCGCGGCCTACTCCTACATGGCCTTGATTCCCATGATCCAGCCCCCCTTCATGAAGCTGTTGACCACCGACAAGGAGCGCAAGATCAAGATGACCGCCCTGCGGCCTGTGTCCCAGACCGAGAAGATCCTGTTCCCCATTGTGGTCACCTTCGTGGTGGGCCTCATCGTCCCCGACGCCCTGGCCCTCATCGGCTGTCTCATGTTCGGTAACCTCCTGAACGTCTGCGGCGTCACCGACCGTCTCTCCAAGACCGCCCAGAACGAGCTCATGAACATCGTCACCATCTTCCTGGGCATCTCGGTGGGCGCGACCGCCTCCGCCGCCAATTTCCTGCGCCTGGAGACCATCCTCATCATCTTCTGCGGTCTCGCCGCCTTCTGCGTGTCCACCTGCGGCGGTCTCATCACCGCGAAGATCATGAACAAGGTCTGCGGAAACACCATCAACCCTCTGATCGGCTCCGCAGGCGTGTCGGCCGTGCCTATGGCCGCCCGCGTGTCCCAGACCGTGGGTCAGCAGTATGACCCCACCAACTTCCTCCTCATGCACGCCATGGGACCCAACGTGGCAGGCGTTATCGGCTCTGCCGTCGCCGCAGGCGTGTTCCTGTCCACCTTCGCGTGAGGAACGCGGGGCTCTGCCCCTGCCCCCCCCACGAGCTCCTTTTGGAAAGAAGGGTCTCGTGACTCCCCAAAAACTCTCAAGAGTCTTTGGGTATCTACTGAAATTCTGAAAGGGAAATACTATGAGCAAGGTAAGAATTACCGAGACTGTCCTGCGTGACTCCCACCAGTCCCTGATCGCTACCCGTATGACCACCGAGGAGATGCTCCCCATCCTGTCCGCCATGGACGAGGTGGGCTACCACTCCCTGGAGGCCTGGGGCGGTGCCACCTTCGACTCCTGCATGAGATTCCTAAACGAGGATCCCTGGGAGAGACTCCGCAAGATCCGCAATACCATCAAGCGCACCAAGCTACAAATGCTGTTCCGCGGCCAGAACATCCTGGGCTACCGCCACTACGCCGACGACGTGGTGGAGTACTTCGTCCAGAAGTCCCTGGCCAACGGTATCGACATCATCCGCATCTTCGACGCGCTGAACGATCCCCGCAACCTCAAGACCGCCATCAATGCCACCATCCGCGAGGGCGGCCACGTTCAAGCGGCCTTCTCTTACACCACCGGCGCGGTCTATACCCTGGACTACTACGCCAAGTATGCCAAGCAGCTGGAGGAGATGGGCGCGAATTCCATCTGTATCAAGGATATGTCGGGCCTGCTGAAGCCCTATGACGCCTATGAGCTCGTGAGGACCCTGAAGTCCGCCGTCAGCATCCCGATCCAGCTCCATACCCACTACACCGCAGGCCTGGCCTCCATGACCATCCTGAAGGCCGTCGAGGCCGGTGTGGACGTCATCGACACCGCCATCTCCCCCATGGCTCTGGGTACCTCCCAGCCCCCCACCGAGCCCATCGTGGCCACCCTGGCGGGCACCAAGTACGACACCGGCCTGGATCTCCAAAAGCTGGATAAGATCACCAAGTACTTCACCC
>JAGAIH010000006.1 GCA_017626655.1 Clostridia bacterium
GACAGACCGAGGCAGGCCGTTCCTTGGGCTTTGGCTACGGCGCGACCATGTTCCATATCGTCATGCCCCAGGCCTTCAAGGCCGTCCTCCCCGCCCTGTGCAACGAGTTCATCACCCTTCTGAAGGAGACCTCCGTGGCCTTCTACATCGGTGTGGCCGACCTGACCCGCGCAGGCATCAAGATCCGTTCCATTACCTACAGTAACTTCATGCCCCTGGTGGCGGTCGCCCTGGTCTACCTGGTCCTGGTGCTGATCCTCACCAAGCTGGTGAGCATTCTGGAAAGGAGGTTGCGTAAGAGTGAGCGATAAGGCCCTTAACCTGCAAAACGGTACCGAAGGTTCCCCCGTGATCCGAGTTGTGGATCTGAAAAAGCACTATAATGACGGGAGCGTTCATGCTCTTGACGGCGTTTCCGCCGACATCTACCCCGGCGAGGTGGTGGTGGTCATCGGCCCCTCGGGCAGCGGCAAGTCCACCTTCCTCCGCTCCCTCAACCTCCTGGAGGAGCCCACGAGCGGTCAGATCTTCGTGAACGGCGTGGACATCACCGACCGCAAGGTCAATATCAACCTTCACCGCCAAAAGATGGGCATGGTCTTCCAGCATTTCAACCTCTTCCCCCACATGACCATCCTCCGCAACATGACCATCGCCCCCATGAAGCTTCTGAAGAAGTCCCGCGAGGAGGCCGAGTCCCTGGCCATGGAGCTTCTGGAGAAGGTAGGCCTGGCCGACAGAGCGGGTGCCTACCCCAGCCAGCTCTCGGGCGGTCAGAAGCAGAGAGTTGCCATCGTCCGCGCCCTGTGTATGCAGCCCGACGTCATGCTCTTCGACGAGCCTACCTCGGCCCTCGACCCCGAGATGGTGGGCGAGGTTTTGGAGGTCATGAAGTCCCTGGCCCACGACGGCATGACCATGATCGTGGTCACCCACGAGATGGGCTTTGCCCGCGAGGTGGGATCCCGCGTCATCTTCATGGCCGACGGCCGCATCATTGAGGAGGGGACTCCCGACGAGGTGTTCGATGCCCCCAAGAGCGACCGACTGAAGACCTTCCTGGCCAAGGTCCTGTGACCCTTCCCATTCATGTTTAATTTTCCCCCCGCATACAAATACTAACCATGTCCCCGAAACCAAATAAAGAAAGAGAATACCGATATGACCAACTGCAAACCTACCGCGGCCGAGATCAAGGAAAACCTTGAGATCAAGCTCTCCCGCTTCTTCGGATGCACCTCTGCCGAGGCCTCCAAGGATCAGATGTACAAGGCCACCGCCATGACCGTCCGCGATATCCTCACCGAGAAGCGCGGCGCCTTCAAGAAGAAGGTCAACCAGGCCGGCGGCAAGCGCGTCTACTATATGTGCATGGAGTTCCTCCTGGGTCGTTCTCTGAAGACCAACGTCTGCAACCTGGGCCTGGATAAGGAATACGCCGAGGCCCTGTCCGCCATGGGCTATACCCTGGACGACCTCTACGAGTGCGAGCCCGACGCGGGTCTGGGCAACGGCGGTCTGGGCCGTCTCGCCGCCTGCTTCATGGACTCCCTGTCCTCCCTGGACTACCCCGCTACCGGCTTCTCCCTCTGCTACGAGTACGGTCTTTTCAAGCAGAAGATCGTGGACGGCATCCAGGTGGAGCTCCCCGACGTCTGGCTCCCCGGTGGCGATGTCTGGCTGGTGCCCCGGACCGACCGTGTCTTCAAGGTCCGCTTCGGCGGCCGCATCCGCGAGGAGTGGAAGCCCGATGGCCGCATGGAGGTCATCTACGAGGACGCCGAGGAGCTGGAGGCCGTTCCCTACGATATGATGATCTCGGGCGCTGACTCCGAGGGCGTGTCCCGCCTCCGCCTCTGGAAGGCAAGAAGCATCCAGAACTTCAACATGGGCCTGTTTTCCCAGGGCCAGTACGCCCGCGCCATGGAGGAGGCTACCAACGCCGACGCCATCTCCAAGGTGCTTTACCCCGCCGACAATCACACCGAGGGCAAGCTCCTCCGCCTGACCCAGCAGTACTTCCTCTGCTCCGCCTCGGTCCAGTCCATCATCCGCGACCACATGGCGGTCTACGGTACCCTGGACAACCTGGCCGATAAGGTAGCCATCCACCTCAACGATACCCACCCCACCCTCTGCATCCCCGAGCTGATGCGCATCCTGGTGGACGAGTACTTCTACCCCTGGGATCGCGCCTGGGATATGGTCAAGGAGATCTGCTCCTACACCAACCACACCGTCATGCCCGAGGCTCTGGAGTCCTGGAACGAGGATCTGTTCCGCCTGAAGCTCCCCCGCATCTACGCCATCATCAAGGAGATCAACGAGC
>JAGAIH010000268.1 GCA_017626655.1 Clostridia bacterium
GGAAGACGGTGCCGCTGGTGCCGAGGGAAATGCTGCAATCCCCGTCGCGGAGGGTGTTGGTGCCCACGGCCGCGCCTGCGTTGTCCCCCGCGCCCGCGCAGAGGATGGCGTTAGGCAGACCGTACTCGGCCTTCAGCTTGCCGGTAGCCTCATAGCTCTCAAAGAGGGTGGGGAGCATATCCATGGTGATGCCGCAGATCTCGCACATCTCGGGAGACCAGCGCTTGTTCTGCACGTCCAGGAGGAGCATACCCGCGGCGTCGGAGTATTCAGAGGAGAATACACCCGTCAGCTTGTAGGCCAGGTAGTCCTTGGGGAGGCAGATTTTCTTGGCTCTCGCGAAGTTCTCGGGTTCGTTCTCCTTGACCCAGAGGATCTTGGGGGCGGTGAAGCCGGGGAAGGCGATATTTCCCGTGAGGGCGGGGAGGGTCCCGAGGCTGTTGAGGTAGGCGGTCTGCTCGGCGCTCCGTCCGTCGTTCCAGAGGATGGCGGGGCGGATGACCTCGTCCTGCTCGTCCAGCATGACCAGGCCGTGCATCTGACCCGCGATACCGATGCCCTTGACCTCGGTCTCACGGCCCTCGGATAGGGTGGAGAGGATCTCCACGGCGGCCTTGTACCAGTCCGCGGGATCCTGCTCGCTCCAGTTGGTATAGGGAGTGGAAACGGGGTAGCTGACGCTGTGCTCGCGAATGATGCTTCCCTCTCGGTCGGTCAAGATGCCCTTACAGGAGGACGTGCCGAGATCGATTCCAATGTAGTAGTTCATATCAGACTCCCGAGAAGAGGATATCGTTCAGAACAGACTCCAAATACTCCTGTCTGCCGCTGACGGGCATGACGTCCTTGAGGTCAGCACCGTAGGCGGCCAGGGACTCCAGGGTCACCTTGCCCTCGCGGATATCCTTACCGATGCCCTCGTTGTAGGAGGCGTAGCGCTTGGCCACGTACTCGTCGATGCGGCCGTCCTCGATGATCTCGTAGGCCTTGATCAGACCCAGAGCGAAGGCATCCATGCCCGCGATGTAGGAGAGCAGAACGTCCTCGAAGGTGTTGGACTGACGGCGAGCCTTGGCGTCGAAATTCAGACCGCCGTTGGTGAAGCCGCCGGCCTTGAGGACCTCGTACATGCAGAGGGTGGTGTCGTAGACGTTGGTGGGGAACTGGTCGGTATCCCAGCCCAGGAGCATATCGCCCTGGTTGGCGTCGATGGAGCCGAAGATGCCGTTGACGGTGGCGGCGCGGAGCTCGTGCTGGAAGGTGTGGCCGGCCAGGGTAGCGTGGTTGGCCTCGATGTTCATGCGGAAGTCGTCCATGAGGCCGTAGGTACGCAGGAAGTTGGCGCAGGTGCAAACGTCGAAATCGTACTGGTGCTTGGTAGGCTCCTTGGGCTTGGGCTCGATGTAGAAGTCACCGGTGAAGCCCTTGGCGCGGCCGTAGTCGCGGGCCAGGGTCAGGAACTTGCCCAGGTTGTCCAGCTCCAGAGCCATATCGGTGTTGATGAGGGTATCGTAGCCCTCGCGGCCGCCCCAGAAGACGTAGCCGGGAGCGCCCAGCTTGATGGCGGCGTCGATGCCTGCCTTGACCTTACCGGCGGCGATGGCGTAGACGTCAGCGGAGGGGGAGGTAGCGGCGCCGGCCATGAACATCTTGTTGCCGAACATATTGGCGGTCACCCACAGGGGCCTGATGCCGGTGGCGTTCTGCTTCTCCAGCAGGTAGTCGGTGACGATCTCCAGGTTCTTGATGGACTCGGCCAGGGTCTCGCCCTCGGGAGCCACGTCCACGTCGTGGAAGCAGTAGTACTCGATGCCCAGCTTCTGCATGAGGTCGAAGGCGAAATCCACCTTAGCCTTAGCGCGCTCGATGCCGTCGAGACCGAAGGTCTTGTCCATGGTGTCGCCGCCGAACATATCGGTACCGGAGGCGTTGCAGGTGTGCCACCAGGACAGGGCGAAGCGGAGCTGCTCGGCCATGGTCTTGCCGCCGATGACGCGGTCCTTGTCGTAGTAGCGGAAGGAGAAGGGGTTCTTGGACTTGGGTCCCTCAAAGGGGATGGTGGTGATCTGATCGTACATGGTTTGTTTCCTTTCTGGGTTTAATTTTTTAGCGTTTTTGTGGATTACTTTTGTTCGACCGTGGCCCAATCTGCCAGGAAGCGCTGGATTCCGTTATCGGTCATAG
Source organism: Clostridia bacterium (assembly GCA_017626655.1). Next base: position 2,185 of record JAGAIH010000268.1, read on the forward strand.
GGTGCTTGATCATGCTCTCAATGATCTTATAGGGGATCGTGGCGATATCACTTCCTATACGAGCCACCTCGATGACATGGTTAGAGGAACGGATGGAGGCTGAAATGATTTCGGTCTTAATACCGTATAAGCGGAATATCTTCACGATATCCTCAACCAACTCGATTCCTTCATAACCAATATCATCCAGTCGGCCAACGAAGGGGCTCACGTAAGTAGCTCCCGCCTTAGCTGCCAGAAGTGCCTGGGCGGTCGAGAAAATCAACGTTACGTTTGTTTTGATTCCCATAGCCGACAACCGTTTCGTAGCTTTCAAGCCCTCGGCGCACATAGGAATTTTAATGACCAGATTGCTGTTATTGATGGTTTCGTACAGTTTCAGGGCTTCCTTGACCATGGCATCTGCCTCCAAGGAAATGACCTCCGCGCTAATGGGGCCGTCCACAATTTCGGTGATCTCCTTGACCACCTCAACGAAATCCCGTCCCTCTTTCGCAATCAAAGACGGATTCGTCGTTACTCCGCAGATGACACCTAAGTCGTTCGCACGGCGGATCTCATCCACATTGGCTGTGTCAATGAAAATTTTCATGGCTATACTCTCCTTGTTTAATAAAATTACAATATGTACAATATAAGTTCACGTATTACTTTGCAAGCTTCATGAAGAGCACGCTGTGGCCGTGGACGGTGGGAGCGGTGTTTCGCTCGACTGTAAAGTCGTTGCTGTCAAAACTGTACTCCCCCGTGCGGATCTCGGTGCAGTCGGCGATCGCGTAGCCCTCTGCCGCCAGATCTATAGGGGTTGATTTGCGGTTGACTACCGAGAGGTAGAGGTGGTCGCCGTGGTCGGTGCAGAGGAGGTCCAGGTCGGGGTGGTCGGTGTCGCAGGGGATGACGGTGCCGCCTCTGTGATCCTGCATGAGGGTAAAGAGGCAGGCGGTGCTTTCGGTCTTCACCTCGTTGCCCTTGACTGTGACCATGCCCTCGTTGATTGGCATGAAGAACTCGCCGCGGTCGATGTGGTAGGTCTCCTTGGCCTTGGCGATGAAGTGGAGCTGGAGGGCGTTGGAGAAGAAGAGGGCGCCCGAGGAGTCCTTGCCCCAGGAGTAGTTCCACTCGTCCACGCAGACGCGGATGGGGGCAAAGCTCTCCTTGAAGAGCATATCGCGGTAGAAATTCAGACCGAAGCAGTCTCCGTCGCGGAAGTTGTCCTCCAGGATGGCGGTGGTGGCCATGCCGTTGTCTCCCTGGGTGGCGTCGGGGAGGATACCGATGTAGTCGTGGTAGGAGACGTACTCGAAGGGGGTGTCGAGGTGCTTCATGAAGTCGAAGCACCAGTCGCGGTAGCCGTAGCCCCAGGTGAGGCCGATGGCGGTGGCGATGGTGGGGTCGGCCGCCTTCATAGCGCGGGTCAACTCATTGGTGCGGAGGGCGGCGGCTTGGCTGTTTTGGAACTCACCGCCAAAGAAATAGGCCTCGTTGCCCACGTACCAGAGATGGATGCCGAAGGGGTCGAAGCCCAGGGCTTGCCGTTTGGCGCCGTACTCGGTGGTGGGGCTACCGTTGCAGTACTCCACCAGGCGGCGGGCGTCCTCCCCGTCCGAGAGGATCAGGCTGACGGTGTATTCGGGTTCGGCGTCCAGCTCCTTGCAGAGCATGATGAACTCGTTGAGGCCGATATCCAGGGTGTCCTGATCGTAGGAATCGCGGAAGAGGAACCATTTGGAGGAGCCGTCGGCGGGCTTGCGAAGCTCGGGGGCCTTCAAGCTCTCCTTCCAATCGAAGTGGTCGGCGGCGCAACCTCCCGGGAAGCGGATGGCGGTGGGGCCGACGGCGCGAAGGGCCTCGATGACGTCCCGTCTCATGCCAAAGAAGTGGTCGGTGGGACGGAGGGAGACCTCGAAGACCGCCGCCTCGCCCTTGACTGTAAGGGTGAAGGTGCCGCCGTCCAGATCGGCGCCGTCGAAGATGAAGGACAGGGGGGTGTATGCTTCCCCGTCGGCGGTGACGGTGAAGGTCTGCTCAGAGCCCGCAAGGCCGAAGGCGATCTCGGCGGTGTGGGTGAGGGCCTTGACCCAGACGCGGGCCTCATAGGTCTTGCCCGCTCTTGTGGCGATGACCTCGGAGGTCTGCTTCATGGTGCCGCCGTCGCGGAGGATGATGAAATTGCTTTGGCACAGGCTCTCGTGGGGGCGGTCGGTGACCCGCTCAAAGGCGGTGCATTCCCAGCCCGCGGGGGCTTCCGCGCCCGCAAAGAGCTTGCGGTTATTGAGCATCTCGGCGGACAGGCCGCCGAAGAAGCCCTTGCGGGTGATCTCCAGGTTGACGCCGAAGACGTGGTCCTCAAAGAGATAGCCGCCCTTTTCTCGGTGGATGCGGATATCCGTCACGGTCATATCCTCCCAGCTTTTACATTGCTTTCATTATATCACTATTTCCTCCCTTTCGTCTATGCAATATTTGTAAATTATTTGACTTTCTATGTTTTATTTTGCCGTTTTGGTCTTTCTTTTTTTCATAATTTGCTTTCAGACAAAAAGGCCCGCCGCACCGATGGAGGCTCGGGCGGCAGGCGGGATATTGATGGGATGGAGTCGGGATATTCACAACAGGGTATCGGTGATGAGCAAATACATGTAGCTGCCGAAGTCGGAGTCCTCCACCAGCTCCAGCTTGCAATACTTGGCCTTGATGAGGCTCCCCTCGGCGGGGTAGCCCTCGCCCTTGGCGGAGAGAGGGATCTGGAAGGAGAGGACGGTGGTGTAGTCCTCCTCCTGGCTCGCGGGGTCACGGAGGGAGATGAGTCCCTCCAGAGCCCCGATATGGGCGGGGATGGTGGCGGTCTCCTCGTCCACGACGTAGGTATCGATGACGTAGCCCTCTA
>JAGAIH010000269.1 GCA_017626655.1 Clostridia bacterium
CAATCTTCTCCCCGCGACGGATACCCTTCTCAACGAGAACATCTTCGTCATGACCGAGACCCGCGCCATCACCCAGGATATCCGCCCCCTGCATATCCTCATGCTCAACCTCATGCCCAAGAAGATCGAGACCGAGACCCAGATCGCCCGTCTCATCGGCAACACCCCCCTCCAGGTGGAGCTGGAGCTGCTCCAGACCGCCACCCACAAGTCCAGCCACACCTCCCAGGAGCATATGCTGGCCTTCTACAAGACCTTTGACGAGGTGAGGGACAGGACGTACGACGGCATGATCATCACGGGAGCCCCCGTGGAGCAGCTTCCCTTTGAGGAGGTGGACTACTGGCCCGAGCTCTGCGAGATCATGGAGTGGAGCAAGACCCACGTCACCTCCACCCTCCACATCTGCTGGGGAGCGCAGGCGGGACTCTACTACCACTACGGCATCCCCAAGTACCCCCTGGAAAAGAAGCTCTTCGGTGTCTACGAGCATAAGCTGGACTACAACCGCTCCATGCTCTTCCGTGGCTACGACGACGTCTTCAACGTCCCCCACTCCCGCCACACCACCACCAAGCGTGAAGACATCGAGGCCATCCCCGAGCTGCGTATCGTCGCCAGCTCCAAGGAGGCAGGGGTCTTCTGCGCCATGACCGCCCGCGGCAAGCAGGTTTACGTCATGGGGCATTCCGAGTACGACGCCGACACCCTGAAGAACGAGTACCTCCGCGACAAGAAAGCGGGTCTGCCCATCGAGCCTCCCGCCCACTATTTCCCCGACGACGATCCTACCAAGGAGCCGATCGTGCGGTGGAGGTCCTGCGCGAATCTGTTCTATTCCAATTGGCTGAATTATTATGTTTATCAGACTACGCCTTATGATGTAAAGGATATTCAGTAAAACAAGAAAGCATCACAGAGAGTATTGGACTCCCTGTGATGCTTTTCGTTTGCTATAATAAGTCGATACGCACGATATAGTTGTATCCATCCACTTCAACGTACCAAATTTTCACCATCTGGCCATTCCGTGTGATGTATCCGCCGTCAAATGCGCATGTACTGTAATAAAAGGACTCTTTATGGTTACTATAGTAGAATCCAATACCATCTACTGTGAAGGATTCGGTATCGTGTAGCGTTTCCGGCATTGGATGAAAATCATGGATCGCACCTTCGACTACAAGAGCGTTACCTTCTTGATAAGAGTCATAGACAAACCGTTCAATTTGTGCTTCTTGAATCAGGTCGATCATAAGGAAGTAGGCAGCCAAAGAGGTTATCACACAGAATATGGTGACAAAAATAAATAGACCGATCGGCTTTACAAATTCCGATATGGGTTCAGCCTTATCAAAGTTCAAAAAAGCAATGAGCGGAAGGAGCAGCAGGAAAGGTACCGCAGAAAAGAACAAAGGGGTGGGCATTTGACGGGTAAACAGGAGAATAAAAAGGATTAAGCTGATGCCGCCAATACTCATAAACAGGATCGGGCAAATCAATTGTGCCCAAGACCGGTATATCTCCAATCTTTTTTTTAATATTCTTATTCCGATCAGAATATATACGATGGAAACGATCATCATGATCCAATTGGGCGAAAAATGCAAGTGAGTTTCAAAAACGGTTTTCATGCTGTTGACTTCCCTTTTTTGGATTCCGTTAACAGTATAGCATACCCCAACAGAAAAGTCAAGGGTCAGACCGACACGGAATACATGGCACAGTCATAAGATTTTTCGTGACAAAAACCGCCCCCAACGCAAACCCAGCGTCGGGGGCGATCCCTATTCACAGATATATCACGCTACGAAGCAAATCCTCACTCCGCCGCGACCCCATACCCATCCACCTGAGCGTTCGCCGCGACCTCCTCAGCCGTCAGCGCGCGATCGTAGAAGCGGACGGCACGGTAGGTGGTGTCGAACATCTTGTTCTGGGCGTTGTGTCCGATGAAGAGATCCGACGCGCCCAGGGAGCCGTTGATGGTGGGGGTCTCACCCACCTGCTCGCCGTTGACGTACAGGCGGACCACGTCGTTCTGGGCGTAGGTGATGGTGATCAGACTGTTCTGCAGCAGATTCAGGCAGTCCTTGACCTTGATGCGCACACCCGCGTTGATCTGGAACTTCAGCTCTAGCTCGTCTACGGAATTACGGCGGAACAGGGCGATCTCGTCACCCGAGCCGTTGATGAAGGTGTTGAACTCGTTGCCCACCGACACGAAATCACCCAGCAGGATCTCAATGGTGAAGGCCTGGCCGTTGACCGTGTCCACGATGGCGTCGGGGAAGTTGTGCTTGACGCCCTTGGCTCGCAGGCCCGTGTCGGAGAAGTAGTTGTCGTCATTCTTGGTGATGGCCATATCGTGACCGCCCACCAGATCCTGCCAGACGGCGGAATCCTTGTCGTGGCCCTTGCGGGTGGACTGGGTGCCGCTGTAGTAGGCTACCAGACCGTCGCTCACGTAATCATGCTCCACAGGCTCGATCACCTCGGGCTCGGTCTCAGGCTCGGTCTCGGGCTCGGGACGCTCGGGGACGATATAGGGGAACTCGATCTTCATGCCGTCCAGGACGCGGGTCCAGAACTTCATCTTGGTGCTGGTGGTGGGGTACTTGTCGTACAGACAGGAGACGATATCGTACTCGCTGGACGTGAGGAAGGTCTCTCCGTACAGCCACTGGCGGACGTCGTCGATCTGGTAGACGCCGTTGGAGTTGTTCCACACCCAGATGGGGGTGGGCCACAGGTGGACGTCGGCGTCAATGGCGTCGTACACGTCCTTATTCACGCCCGCCTGGCCGTGGTGGGCCATCTGGACCATGTCGCTCTTGAGCTGATCCCCGTAGGTAGCCAGCAGACGGCGGCCGCCGTTGGAGCCCAGGTCGTTCAGGAACAGGACGGTCTGCTCGCCGATATGGAAGCGAAGCACCAGAGAGGTATCGTTGATATTGCTGAAGCCGTCGGCGGGATCCCAGGTCTGGAGGACGTCGATCTTCACGCCGTCGATCTCCAAAGACAGGCCCTTGGCCACCGACTCGCTGTTGATGAAGGCGCCGTTGATATCGTCGTAGTAGGTGGAGCCGTCCTTGACCGTAGCGCCGATGACCTCACCGTACTTGTTGATGTTCTCCTTGATCTGGGAGAACTCCATGTCGGCGTTGGCGGTGGGGTACTCCTCACTGCCGAACTCGGGGAAATCGAAGTAGATGTTGTTGATCTTGTAGTTGGACTCGGCAGAGTAGTCTCTGAGCATCTTGGACAGCTCGTACATATGGTCCTTGTGGCCGTGGGAGAGGAACCAGGCCTCCACCTCGAAGTACTCGTCGTCGTCCACCCCCATGATGGCGCGGAGGGCGGCGGGCATATAGGGATCGCGGTCACGGCCCTCGCCGTCGATACCGCCGTCAATGACGATGAGCTTGCCATTGGCGGTCTTGATGACGTAGGACTGCATCAGGCTGTTCTTCTCGGGAGCCAGCTGGTACAGCACCACGGGGGAGGGCTCGGGCGCCTCGGTCGAGTCCTCGGTGGGGGCTTCGGTAGCGGCCTCGGTCACCTCGGCGTCGGGCTCGGTGGGAGCCTCGGTGGGGGTGTCGGTAGGCGCGTCGGTGGGCGCATCGGTCACACCGTCGGAGGGCGCGGTGGTGTCGGCGGTGGGATCATTCTGCACGCAGGCGAACAACAGCACGCAGGACAGAACCAACAGCAGGGCGATCAAAATCTTTTTCATAATCGTCAAGTCCTTTTCATTTTTGTCCACCCCCTTGGGCGGGGCGGTGGATTGTCTTAATTGTACCATGAAACCGACCTAAATCTGTGAATAGGATGTTAATTTTGTACAAAAATCACCGAAAAGCTCCCCGAAATCTCCCAGCACCTCGTCGGCTACCCGCTGAAGAAACACCTCGGCCTCGTCTTCGCTGATGTAGACCGCCCGCTCCTCCACCGCATCAACACCCTTGCGGTAGAAGGCCTCGATCTCGAGTCTCTTGGCCTCAAAGGCATCGGCGGGGAAGAAGGGAAGGAACTCGTTATCAAATCGCGGCGCGTCCAGAAACAGGCGGTACGCGGGCAGATCGGGACGGCGGCGCAGGTACAGGAAATCCATGTCGTACCAATCCTTTTTCAGAAAGGCATAGAACCGCGCCACCCCCTCGGGGGTCTCGGCCCCGTCCACCAGGCGCAGGTGGACGAAGCGCACCTTGGCGGGGTAGATGAAGTCCCGCACCCAGGCGTTGTCGGTGACCAGATGGCAGAGATACCCCAGATAGAAGGCCGCCGCCACCTCGTCTCCCCGATCCAATGCGGGGATCAGCCACTCCCGCGCGAAGAGGTGGGGATCGCAACGCTCGGGATTCTGCCCCGCGGGGACACCTTCAAAGCGGCGCATGAAGTGGGAGGTGTTCTTGTCGGGGCTGTACCCGCCCTCGGGGGTGGGGACCCCGCTGTCGGGGGCGATATTCCCCATGACGAAGGCCTCGGACAGGGCACGCTCGGGGTCCTCCCCCAAAGCCCCCCTGTCCAGCATAGCCTGGGCCACGCGGAAATGGATCATCCAAGAAGCCATGTAACATCCTTTCTTTTTCATTTCATGGGAATGTGAAGGGCGCACACGCAGGTGCGCCCCTACCGAAGGCGACCTGAGTCGGGGGACTCGGGTCGGGTGACACGGGTAGGGTGACACGGGTAGGGGCGCACCTATGTGTGCGCCCGTTGGCCGGGATCATTCCACCACTCCGAAAATCAAGGGCCGCGCGGCGGGCTTATCCTTGCCGATGACCGTGGAGGCCAACAGCTTGGCTTCGGCTCCGTCCAAAAGCTCCTCGCGGGAGGCGTACAGGGTGGCGATGGGCTGCCCCGACTTGACCGCGTCCCCCGTTTTGGCGTGGAGCAGGATCCCCGCCGCAGGGTCGATCACGTCCTCCTTGCGGTTGCGCCCCGCCCCCAGAAGCAGGGCGGCAGTGCCGTAGCCCTCGCAATCCACCGAAACGATGTAGCCGTCGGCGGGGGCGAGAACCTCACGGGAATAAGGCGCTTTCGGGAACTTTTCGGGATGGTAGATCCACGCGGGATCGCCGCCCTGGGCCTTCACCATGGCGGCGAAGGTATCCAGAGCCGACCCGTCGGTCATGACACGGCGGACGTTGGCCTCGCACTCCTCCACGCTGCCCCGATCCGAGATCACCAGCATATGGGTGGCCAACGCCACGCACAGCTCGGTGAAGTCTGCGGGACCGCGGCCGTTCAGGGTCTCGATGGCCTCGATGACCTCCAGGGAATTGCCGATGGCCTGCCCCAAGGGGCGATCCATATCCGTGATGAGGGCGCGGACCCGCTTGCCCGCCCGCTTGCCGATGTCCACCATGGCCTCGGCCAGGGCGCGGCTGTCGGCTTCCGACTTCATGAAGGCGCCGCTACCCGTCTTGACGTCCAGCAGAATGCAGTCGTCGTCGGCGGCTAGCTTCTTGCCCATGATGGAGGAGGCGATGAGGGGCAGGGAATCCACGGTAGCGGTCACGTCGCGGAGGGCGTAGAGCAGCTTGTCCGCGGGAGCCAGATCGGCGCTCTGCCCCACGATGGCGATGCCCACCTCGTTGACGATGGCCTCAAACTCGGCGGTGGTCAGATCGGTACGGAAGCCCTCAATGGCCTCCAGCTTGTCCACGGTGCCGCCTGTATGGCCCAGGCCTCTGCCGCTCATCTTGGCCACCTTGACCCCCAGGGCGGCTACGATGGGCGCCACCGCCAGGCTGGTCTTGTCCCCCACGCCGCCGGTGGAGTGCTTGTCCACCCGCAGGCCTTGAATGCCCTCAAAGTGGAGGGTGTCCCCCGAGTCACGGATGGCCATGGTGAGGGAGGCGGTCTCAGCGGGGGTCATGCCCCGGAAGTAGACCGCCATGCAAAAGGCGGCGGCCTGGTAGTCGGGGATCTCCCCCGACACGTAGCCCGCGATGAACTCCCGTATTTCGGCATCGGTCAGGACTTGTCCGTCCCGCTTCTTCTTGATCACGTCGTATGGGCGCATGGTGGTTCCTTTCTGTTGCTTTCATGATAAGAGACGATCAAAGATACAAGATACAGCCGAGTAGGCTCGGCAGATACAAGATACAAGATATGCTATGGCTTCTGTCTATCTTGTATCTCTGTATCTTGTATCTCTGTATCTCACAGGTTCTTCTTGGTAAACGCAAAGGGCAATAACTCCCCAAGCGTCATCACCCGCATCACCTCGGGTGTCCCCAGGATCACGGGCATATCGGGCTCGCAAAACTCTGCCAGCACCTGACGGCACACCCCGCAAGGCGTGCAAGCGGCGTCCAGAGTCTCCCCTGAGCCCCCCACCACGGCGATGGCGGTAAACTCCCGTACACCCTCGCTGACCGCCTTGAAGACCGCCGTCCGCTCGGCGCAGTTGGTGGGGGTGTAGCCCGCGTTCTCAATGTTACAGCCCGTGTAGACGGTCCCGTCGGCCCCCAAGAGTGCCGCCCCTACGCGGTAGCCCGAGTAGGGGGAGTAGGAATATTCCCGGGCGGCTATAGCCGAGGCCATGAGGGAGGCGTAAAGCTGTTCTTTGTCGGTCATGTGCTTTCTCCGATCTTGGATCATAAACGATATGTTGGAAAATAAATCAAAAATAGAATATTACTCCTCCGCGGGCTTCTCAAAACCATGGATGAACCCATTCACGTCCGCCGAGCAGATATCCCCGCCGATGACGCGGTTCCGGTATACCAGGACGTTGGCGTACACCGTCCCCTCGTAGCCCTCGTAGTCAGTCACCGTAAAGGTGTGGCGGGTCACCGTCTTCTTCTTGTACTTGGACAGGTCCAGCCCCTGGGCCTTCTGTAGCTCGTTGTAACCCGCGAAGACCTTGTCGAACTCGGCGGGGATGGTGACCTCCCGGGTCTCAACCGACCCCGCGTCCACCACCCAGCCGAACTGGGATAGGAATCTCGCCGCGTCGTCGGCGGTCTTGACCTTGTCGTAGCGCACTGACACCGTCACCCCCGACTCGGCCTCGGGGGCGTCCACCGCCAGCCCGCCGTTCTGGCTGGGCTTTTGGGTGTCTCCCCCCGCGTAGGCGGGAACAAAGGCGATGAGGGTGATGAGGGCGGCCATGGCAACGCAGAGGATGCCGAAAAACTTGATACTGCTGGCTTTGAAGGAGTAAATGAACATACCCGTAACCTCCGTATATGGATAATTGGTATATCCTATGCGGGGGGATGGGAAAGTATGAGTTACAAGATACGAGATACAAGATACAAGATGAAAGTTGTATAATAAAAGTGGACAAACCGAGAAGTTAATGGTATAATTAACTTGGAAAGGGGTGAGTCCATGAGAAGAACGTACAGCAGAGACTTCAAGATCAAAGTGTGCGAGTTAGTCATCAAAGAGAATCTGAGTAC
>JAGAIH010000270.1 GCA_017626655.1 Clostridia bacterium
AGAGACCCGAGGGCCGTCCCGCTCAGAACGACCGCTTCAGCCAGGACCGCGCCCCCTTCGGCGGTCAGCAGAGACCCGATAACCGCGGCGGTGACCGCGGCGGGAACCGTCCCCAGGGCGGCCGCAACGACCGCGGCGGCATGGGCGGCGACCGTGACAAGGGTGATTTCGTTCAGTCCGCTCCCAAGGAGCATTTCCAGGTCCAGGCCATCGTCCGCGGCCAGACCCCCAAGGGCGGCGTGGAGCAGCAGAAGCCCCGCGGCGCGACCCGTGTGGTGGATACCCGCGTAGGCGATTCTGTGGATCTGTCCAAGTACGATGAGAAGCTGGATACCTTCGTCTCCGAGCGCGTGCAGGAGTCCCACGGCAACCAGAAGCTCACCAAGAAGAATACCCAGCAGCAGGGAACCAAGCCCGGTCAGAAGCCCATGATGAAGGGCGGCAAGAATCAGCCCGGCAAGAAGCAGGCTCCCGTGAAGAAGCAGCCCCTCAAGGTGGAGATCCCCGACGAGATCGTGGTCAGTGATCTGGCCTCCCGTCTGAAGGTCACCGTCGGTGAGGTGGTCAAGCGTCTCATGATGATGGGCATGATGGTCACCGTCAACCAGACCGTGGACTTTGACACCGCCGCTCTCGTGGCCGACGAGCTGGGAGCCGAGGTGGAGCGCGAGGTGGTGGTCACCATCGAGGAGAAGCTCTTCGACAACACCGAGGATACCGCCGATCAGCTCAAGCCCCGCGCCCCTGTCGTGTGCGTTATGGGTCACGTTGACCACGGTAAGACCTCCCTGCTGGACGCCATCCGTCATACCCGTGTCACCGCGGGCGAGGCGGGCGGTATCACCCAGCACATCGGCGCCTACCGCGTCGAGATCAACGGTCAGGATATTACCTTCCTGGATACCCCCGGTCACGAGGCCTTCACCGCCATGCGTGCCCGCGGCGCCCAGGCGACCGATATCGCCATTCTGGTGGTGGCCGCCGACGACGGCATTATGCCCCAGACCGTGGAAGCCATCAACCACGCCAAGGCCGCGGGTATTGACATCATCGTGGCCATCAACAAGATGGATAAGCCCGCCGCTGACCCCGAGAACGTCAAGCAGGAGCTGACCAAGTACGATCTGGTGCCCGAGGAGTGGGGCGGCGACGTGATCTGCGTCCCCGTGTCCGCGCTGACCGGTATGGGCATCGACGACCTCTTGGAGAACGTCCTGCTGGTGGCCGAGGTCAAGGAGCTGAAGGCCAACCCCGACCGCCGCGCCAAGGGTATCGTCATCGAGGCCAAGCTGGACAAGGGCCGCGGCCCCGTGGCCACCGTCCTGGTGCAGAACGGTACTCTGCATAACGGCGATATCGTCATCGCCGGCACCTCCGTGGGCCGTGTCCGTGTCATGACCGACCACAACGGCCGATCCGTCAAGGTGGCGGGTCCCTCTGTCCCCGTGGAGATCACCGGTCTTGCCGACGTGCCGGATGCAGGTGACGAGTTCGAGGCCGTCATCGACGAGCGCATGGCCCGCGAGCTGGCCGAAAAGCGCCGCGCCGAGGCCAAGGAGGAGATCTTCAAGGCCAACGCGAGAGCCAACCTCAACGACCTGTTCAGCCAGATGGCATCGGGTATGAAGGACCTGAACATCATCGTCAAGGCCGACGTGGACGGTACCGTGGAGGCCGTGAAGGCATCCCTCCAGAAGCTGTCCAACGAGGAGGTCCGCGTCCGCGTCATCCACGCCGCCTGCGGCGGTATCACCGAGGGCGACGTCACCTTCGCCGCCGCCTCCAACGCCATCATCGTCGGCTTCAACGTCCGTCCCGACAAGCAGGCCATGGATTCCGCCGACCGTCAGAACGTGGAGATCCGTACCTACCGCGTCATCTACGAGTGCATCGAGGAGATCGAGGCCGCTATGAAGGGTATGCTGGCGCCCAAGTTCCGTGAGAATATTCTCGGCCACGCCGAGGTCCGCCAGACCATCCACGTGCCCAACGTGGGTACCATCGCCGGCTCCTACATCACCGACGGTAAGATCGTCCGCTCCGCTCAGATCCGTATCGTCCGCGACGGTATCGTCATCTTCGAGGACAAGATCGCCTCTCTGCGCCGCTTCAAGGACGACGTCAAGGAGGTCGCCGACGGCTACGAGTGCGGTGTCGGTCTGGATCGCTTCAACGACATCAAGGTGGGCGATATCCTCGAGGCCTTCGTCATGGAGGAGATCCCCCAGTAACCAGGGCTCTGCCCTGGACCCGCCAGAACCCTTTTTGCAAAAAGGGTTCTGGACTCCCAAAAAACCTTTGAAACATATACAGATATGGGGGAGGCGTAATGCTGAACCCGGAGGGGAGGATGTATGGAGAAGACCGTATCGACCGAAATTTTGCAGCTGCGAGAGTGGGTGAATTCTGCCCGCCGCATCGTGTTTTTCGGCGGGGCGGGGGTCTCCACCGAGTCGGGCATCCCCGATTTCCGGAGCGTGGACGGTCTGTACAATCAAACCTACGACTATCCCCCCGAGACCATCCTCTCCCACAGCTTCTTCTGCGCCAAGCCCGCCGCCTTTTACCGCTTTTATCGCGATAAGATGGTATTCGATCCCAAGGTGATCCGCCCCAACGCCGCTCATTTGGCGCTGGCGAGACTGGAGGCCGAGGGAAAAATGGAGGGGACGGGCATCGTGACCCAGAACATCGACGGTCTCCACAGCGAGGCGGGGTCAAGAAGCGTGTTTGAGCTTCACGGCTCCATCCACCGCAACTACTGCACACGGTGCGGTAAGTTCTACCCCCTGTCCCGCATCATGGAGAGCGGCGGTGACCCCTCGGGCATCCCCCTCTGCTCCTGCGGCGGGATCATCAAGCCCGACGTGGTGCTGTATGAGGAAGCCCTGAACGGGGACACCGTAGACGGCGCGGTGAAGGCCATCGCGTCAGCCGACCTCCTCATCATCGGAGGCACCTCCATGACGGTCTGGCCCGCCGCGGGCATGATCCGCTATTTCCGCGGGAACCGCACCGTCATCATCAACCGAGACGCCACCGCCGCCGACGGTGACGCCGACCTCATCATCCGAAAACCCATCGGCCAAGTCCTTGGCAGTCTCTTCGACTGATCGGGGCAGTCAATCCGTACCATTTGGAAAGCCATACATATAAGAATCCCTTACTGAAAGTTTTAGGGAGTCTTAATCCCCTTTTTCAAAAGGGGTTTAAGCGGGTCAAGGGCAGAGCCCTTGCGGGTGCAGGGCAGAGCCCTGCCCTTGCGTTCCCCTGAAAGGAGGCGAGAGTTATGGCATTGAAGTATGAGAAATCCTGCGGAGCCCTGGTATTCCGCCAGGACCCCAAGACGGGGAGAATGTACATCCTGATGATCCGTCACAAGCACGGCGGCCACCGTTCCTTCCCCAAGGGACACGTGGAGGCAGGCGAGACCGAGCATCAGACCGCCATCCGCGAGGTGGAGGAGGAGACCGCGGTGAGGATTCGCATCACCTCCGACTTCTGCGAGAAGGTGCATTACAGTCCCATGCCCGGCGTACAGAAGGAAGTGGTCTATTTCATGGCCATGACCGACCAGAAGGCCACCCATCCCCATGACGGTGAGATCGCCGACGTGGAGTGGGTCCCTCTTGACAACGCCGAGCGTTCCCTGACCCACGAGAACGACAAGATCGTCCTGCGCGCCGCCATGAAGGCCCTGCGGGAGACCATGATCTGATCCAAAAACCGAAACGGTATGCCGCTGTCCTCCCGAGGCGAGGGCCGAAGCGGTGTGCCGTTTTGCGCTTTTTCGCGGGGGTTACACCCATGTAACACCCCCGAATTCCACCGAAAGGAGGCGTTTTCCATGTCTTTGAACACCAACCGTACATACGAGCCGTCGGGCGCCCTTCTCTATACCGTCCGTATTCTGTCGGCGCTGACCGTCGCGCTGGGGGCGGTCTGCTTCATACCCATGAAGGACGGCATCCTGCCAGTCGCGCTCCTCTATGCCCTCGTCCCCCTCTACCTCCTCTGCAACGCCCTGCCCTTTATCCTGTACCGCACGATCCCCAAGCCCCTCGGCGGCAAGCGGAGCTTCTTCTCCCCCAGCCACTCCCGCTACACCCTTCGTTCCTGCGCCCATGGGGTGGAGATGCTCCATATCTTTCTGCTCTCCACGGGTATCTCGGTGGTCTACCACCTGATCCGTCTGCCCCTGCTCTGGTCGGGCCGCTGGGTGGACTGGCTCATCTCGGCGGCCATCGCCGTAGGGGTTCTGGCGGTGGTGTTCTGGAACGGCATGGCCTGCTTGTATATCTTTTCGGTCCAGCTGGGCATCCGCTGGCGGGTCATCGGCGCCCTGTGCGGTCTGATCCCCGTCGCCCAGCTGATCGCCCTGCACCGCATCATGCAGGTGGTGGATGCCGAGGTGGACGTGGAGTGTACCCGCATCCTCCGCAACAATTCCCGCCGCGAGGAGAGGGTCTGCGCCACCAAGTATCCCATCCTTTTGGTCCACGGTGTCTTTTTCCGCGATTCCAAGACCCTGAACTACTGGGGCCGTATCCCCGACGACCTGGCCGCCAACGGCGCGACTATCTTCTATGGGCACCAGCACTCCGCCGCCGCTGTAGCCGACTGCGCCGAGGAGCTGGCCCAGAGGATTCGGGACATCGTGGCCGAGACGGGCTGTGAGAAGGTCAACGTCATCGCCCACTCCAAGGGAGGCCTGGATATGCGCTACGCCCTGCAAAACTACGGCATCGCCCCCATGGTAGCCTCTCTGACCACGGTCAACACCCCCCACAAGGGCTGTATCTTCGTGGACTTCATGCTCAAAACCTTCTCGGATCCCGTCAAGGACAAGATCGCCGACACCTACAACAAGGCGGCGAAGAAGCTGGGGGATCCCAACCCCGACTTTATGGCCGCCATCCGCGACCTCACCGCCACGGGCTGTGCCGCCCTGGAGCCTCACCTGGCGGGGGAGAGAAACCCCGAGCCTCTGGAGGGGATCTACTGCCAGAGCGTCGGCTCCCTCATGCCCCGCGCCCGCGGCGGTCGGTTCCCCCTGAATCTGGCCTACCCCATCGTCCGCTTCTTCGACGGCCCCAACGACGGCCTGGTTTCCGAGACCTCCTTCTCCTTCGGCGAGAAATATACCCTCCTGACCCCCACGGGAGCTCGGGGTATCTCCCACGGCGACATGATCGACCTCAACCGCGAGAACATCGAGGAGTTTGACGTAAGGGAGTTTTACGTGGGGCTGGTGGAGGAGTTGAAGGGCAGAGGATTATAAATGGGGGATGTCGAGCTGTTCGGCACGATGGCTCGGTTTCCGATAACCCATTGTAGGGAGCGACGCCCTCGTCGCTCCGCCACATAGAACATACCGATATATTTTGGGTGTAAAGACGCAAAATACATATCTGACAATAGAAATAGACGATTTTCATGTTGAGGAGCGACGAGGGCATCGCTCCCTACAGGTGTTTGTGCCAACCGAAACACAGCGATAACCCCAAATTTGAAGGGCCATCCCAAAACGGGACAGCCCTTCTTTTCATTACAGATATTTCTTCAGCGCATCAATGTGATTCTGCTCGAACTTAGCCCAGTCGCGGCAGATATCCACCAGCTCGTGACACTCGGGCTTGCCCTCTGCGTGGTTGGCCAGCTTCTCGGCGGTGGTGATGGACATGGTGGCGCCCTCGATGAGCATCTCGGTGATGTGGCTGTTCGAGTTATCCATGGCGGTGTTCATCATGATGCCCGCCTTGGTGGCCATCTTGGCCATCATGCCCCGCTCCTCGGGGTCGGCGCCATGATCCAGCAGGTACTGCTTGACCTTGCCGATGGTTTTTTCATAGTAGCACATGGCGGCGGTGATATCGGTCTTCAAGCGGTTATCCTCCACGCGGGGGAGCATATCCAGGTAGGCGTCACAGCCCATGCTCATGTTCTTGTACAGCTCCTCGGCCAGCTTCTCGGCGGCGGGGGAGAGGGGCTCGGTCTTGTGGCTGCCCTGGGCGACCTTGACCTCGGCAGTGACCACCTCGTTGGCGGTCTCTACGGGCGTCTCCACAGGAGTGGCGGTGTGGTTGGTATCGGACATGGTTGGAATATTCCTTTCGGTTTTTGGAGTGGAGATCACTCCTGCCCCTAGTATCCCACGGAATCCGGCGCAAAACCGAGGTATTATTTCCCGAAACGATTCAAAGATGTTTGACGAACATGATCTTTTTCGCTATAATGACCATGCTTACACCCCTTTTTATAGGAGATCACATCATGAAAATGACTGTAAAGCTGTTGTGCGTCCTCTTTACGTTTCTGGTGATCGCGGCTCACCTTTCTGCCTGCGTACCCGAGGAGGAGATGCCCGCCTTTTACGATGCCATGCTGACGGTACGCAACGTTCAGGATGTGGAAACCTTTGAGATGCTGGATATGATCTTCTTCAACCGCACCTACGATACGCCCATCTACTTTGAGTCGCTGGGCTTTGCCAACCCTTTCGCCTCCTCGGTGCTCAGCAAGGGGGTGGACTTCATCTCCGCCTATAAGGCTGAGAACAGGACCTTTGACAAGCGGGGTGCCGGTATCCTGCGTAAGCTCCGGAAGACGGAGTCATATTCAGCAGTTCCTCTTTATCTGACGCCTATATCCCGCCTCACAGCCTCTAATATGGGGGCGGGATCCTCGCAGAGGACCAAAAATACCCAGTTCCCCTCGGCGGCCACCCGACCGCCTGCGGCCACCTCCCCCCACTCGCTCCCCACAAATCCCCGCGCAAGGGTATCCAGCCGTCCGCGGCAGAGGGCCG
>JAGAIH010000271.1 GCA_017626655.1 Clostridia bacterium
GCCGCCGTGGCCGCGGGCATCGTGGCCGGCTGTCCCGACCGCAAGCTGGAGGTGCTGTGCGCCTTAAAGCCCGCCGATGCCGACCGCATCAAGGCGTTTCTGGCCGCCACCACCCCCGCCGTCAGCGAGCTGGACACCAAGCACCCCTTTGAGCTGGTCATGACGGGGGAGGCCTTGGTGAACGGTCAGACCGTTACCGCCCGGGTCCACCTGATCGACCGCCACACCAACGTGGTCTCGGTGACCCGTACCGCCGAAGGCGCGACCCAAGACCTCACCGACCGCTACCTCTACGGCGAGTCCCTCGTACATACCGAGCCCGCCGACCGCTCCCTTCTCAACGTGCAGGACATCATCACCTATGCCGAGGAGGTGGAGCTGGACGAGGTCAGACCCCTGCTGGAGCGCCAGATCTCCATGAACATGGCCATCGCCGAGGAGGGCCTGCGGAATGAGTACGGCGCGTCCATCGGCCGTCTCCTCTACAACGGCGGTCACAGCGACCTCCGTACCCAAGCGCGAGCCTACGCCGCCGCGGGATCCGACGCCCGCATGAACGGCTGTGAGCTGCCCGTCTGCATCATCTCGGGGAGCGGCAACCAGGGCATGACCGCCTCCGTCCCCGTGGTGGTCTACGCCCGCAAATGGCACACCGACGAGGAGACCCTGCTCCGCGCTCTGCTGGTGTCCAATCTCATCACCGTCCACCAGAAGACGGGCATCGGTTGCCTGTCGGCCTACTGCGGTGCCATCAGCGCGGGCTGTGGGTGCGGGTGCGGTATCTGCTACCTGGCGGGGGGACGCTTCAATGAGATCGCCCATACCCTGGTCAACGCCGTGGCCATCCTGTCGGGCACCATCTGCGACGGAGCCAAGGCCTCCTGCGCCGCCAAGATCGCCATGGCGGTGGAGGCGGGCATCATGGGCTACGACATGATGCGCTCGGGCCGCCAGTTCTACGGCGGTGACGGCATCATCACCAAAGGGGTGGAGAACACCATCCGCAACATCGGCCGCCTGGCCCGCGACGGCATGAGCGAGACGGATCGGGAGATCATCCGCATCATGCTGGGGGAGTGAGGACCGCCGAGGTCATGCTGTCTTAACATTGTGTATTTTGTGAAATTTTAACGTTTCCCCGCCTTTTTCTTGACTTCCTCTCAAAAAGTGGTATAATGAAGGCGCATACCAAAGCCTGGAGGTTTATTTATGGAATGGTTTGAAACATTACTGAACACCCTGATCAATTGGGCAACGACCACGGGTGTCAAGCTCATCATCGCCCTGGTGATCCTGCTCATCTCCTTTAAGATCATCAAGGTCGTCTGCCGCAAGATCGAGAAATCGGGCGCCAAGAAGAACGCCGACAAGACGGTCATGCGGACGCTGGCCTACGCGCTGGGGCTGGTGCTCCGTGTTGTGGTGGTGGTCTGCCTGGTCGGATACCTGGGCGTGGATACCAGCGGCATCACGGCGCTCATCGCTTCCTTCGGTGTCTGCATCGGTCTCGCCGTGAACGGCGCGCTGTCGAACCTGGCGGGCGGCGTCCTGATCCTGCTCACCCGTCCCTTCCGCGTGGATGACTTCATTGAGGCCCAGGGCATTTCGGGTACGGTAGCCGACATCCACATCACCAGCACCAAGATCATCACCGGTGACAACAAGGTGGTGTACGTGCCCAACGGCAGCCTGGCCAACGGGAACATCATCAACTACTCCGAGAAGGATACCCGCCGCGTGGATCTGGATTTCTCGGTCTCCTATTCCACGGACAGCGACAAGGCCAAGGCCATCATCACCGAGATCCTGGAGAAGCACGAGCTGGTCCTGAAGGATCCCGCTCCCTTCGTCCGCGTCTCTGCTCACGGTACGTCGGCCATGGTCATCAAGACCCGCGCATGGGTCAAGAATTCCGACTACTGGACTGTGTATTTCGACGTCACCGAGGCCGTCAAGGCTGAGTTCGACAAGAACGGCATCGAGATCCCCTTCCAGCAGCTGGATGTGCATATCAAGAATTCCTGATCGAGCTGCTTCGGTCTCATAGGAAAGGGCGCCGCGTTTGCGGCGCCCTTTTTGCTTGGTGAGAATTACTCGTCCTTCTTCTTCATCGCCACAGCGGCGGCCATAGCCACCAGCAGAGCGGTTACGCCAAAGCCGACCACAGAGCCGCAGCCCTTCTTCTCGACGGGGGCGTCGGTGGGTGCCTCGGTGACGTCAGCGGGTGCATCGGTGGGGGCCTCGGTCACGTCAGGGGCGGCGGTAGGCGCCTCGGTGGGAGCCTCGGTCTCATCCGAGACGGTCTGCTCGGGCACGTCGCCGGGGACGTAGAAGTCATCCTCGTAGAGGTCGGTGGGATCATTCTGGTAGAACTTGATCCAGGCCACATCAAAGGTCTCCTGGGCGAACTCCTCGGCGCCGTAGAAGGGGACCAGGCAGAGGTTGAGAATGAAGTTGGCTCCGTTCCAGCCGGGCTCGCCCGTCATGTAGAAGATGACGGTGTGCCACTCGCCGTCGGTGCCCACGCTGTCGTAGTAGCACATTTCCAGATCGTACTCGGGGGTCTCACCCGTGCGGTAAGACAGACCCAGATCCTCGCCCTTGGCGGAGGAGGTGCGGTAGCGGATCACCACATAGTCGCCGCGCGTGCCGACGATGTTGCGGGGATACTTGGAGCTGTAGGCGTAGGCGTAGCCTTCGGGGGTCAGGGAGGTGATGCGCATGAAGGACAGATCTCCCTCGGTGACGTAGTCCACGGCGGCGTTCTCACCCTCAAAGGTCTTGACCACGGCCTCGTCGGCCATGTCGATCACCTCCATGAGCATATACTCCTTGTCCTCCGCGCTCATGCCGGGGATCTCCACAGGCTTGATATCCAGACCGTCGGGCTTACCCGCGAAGGTCACAAGGGCGAACTTGGAGACGTCCTTGGAGAGAGGACCGCTGATGCCGCGGGCGAACATGAGGTGCCAGTAATCGTTGGGGGTCTCGGCCTCACCGTTGGTGGACAGCACCCAGGCGTAGTTCATGGTATCACCGTTCTCCACGGTGCGGTCGGTCAGTCCCAGGACCGTCTGGAGGTGAATGCGGATCTCGTAGCGGAGCACCTGGTTCTCCTTGTCGTAGTAGCCCACGAAGTCCTCCCCGGGCTTGGGGAGGTAGGTACCGAACCAGTTGAAGGTCAAGGACTCGTTGGTCTCGCTGTGGACGCCGTAGCCCAGTTCGATGTAGTCGTTGGTGCCCGTCGCGTCGGCGGGGGCAATACCCACCTGGAGACAGTTGTAGGCCCACAGGTACATATCGCCGCCCATGGCCTCGGGGGTGCAGGAGAAGCCGTTGACGAGGTTGACCTCAAAGGCCAGGTACAGGTAGATACCGTCCCAGCCCCAGTAGGGCTTGATGGCATCGCCCTGGGTGCCCTCGTAGAAGGTCAGGAAATCCTCCTCAGTGGAGCCGTCCGCGCCGGAGTTGGCGAGCCAGGACAGGTAGTCCTCATACAGCTCAAAGGGCAGATACTCATTCTTGTCGATGGTGCCGTCCAGCTTGGGGGAAATGTGCAGGAAGGGGACCTCCCACGCCACCTCTCCTTCACCTGCCTGGCCGGCTATGATCTCGTCGATCTTCTTGGCCTCCTCGGTGTAGTGTCCGTCCTTGTTGACGACGGCGGATGCGGTGAGCGTGCAAAGAATCAACAGAGCAGTCAAGCAAAGGGCAAAGGCGAATAGCTTTTTCATGTGTGTAGCCTCCTTGTTTGATTTCGGTAGGGATTCCCGCTCTATGAGCGGTCGGTACTCTTATTATAGCAGAATTACGGGATTTGTCAATAGGATAAGGGGATATTTGTGCAATATTATAATGGGGTCAAAACAAAAACCTCACTGCTCTGTACCTCCGTAAAGTAAGGTTCAAATTAGTGAGGCGTAGCCTACCCGAAAGGATTCAGAACCCCGCCCTCGCATGGCGAGGGCAGGAAGCGCCCCCAAAA
>JAGAIH010000272.1 GCA_017626655.1 Clostridia bacterium
AGGTCTTCCACTCCACCCCCGAGGCCTTCTTCGCCGCCTCCACTCCCAAGGCGGAGTGGGATGCCGCCCTCCAGCCCTGCTTCGTCAAGTGCTATACCTCTATCGCCCGCCTCAAGCACCGCTACGCCGAGCTGGAGAACAAGCTCCTCACGACCGAGAAGATTTGCTCCTACGCCGACGCCGAGGGCCTGTACGACTATAACTTCGCCGCCTTCGACGACGCCCAGAAGCGCATGGCCATGGTGCAGTTCCACGACGTCTTGTCGGGCACCTGCATCATCGAGGGCGAGAAGAGCAGTATGCAGAAGATGGACTACGCCCTGGAGCTTCTGGACAAGGAGTTCACCAAGGCCTTCATGGCCCTGTGCCGTGACTATGAGAAGGCCGTTCCTCTGAAGTACCCCATCTTCGTCTACAACCCCAACCCCTACGCCGAGGAGTCCATCTTCACCGCCGACTTCTTCCTCCTGGACGGTATTTGCTCCGAGACCGAGGGCTACGAGTTCACCGTCAAGCGGGACGGAGCCGAGGTGCCCTTCCAGCTGGTCAAGGAATCCTCCTGCATCAACCTGGACCGGAGTAAGCGCATGGCCATCAAGACCACCCTCAACCCCCTGTCCATGACCCGCTTCGATGTGGAGGTGCGCCGCGGTACCAAGAAGCTCTTGGATCGTACCCCCCAGACCGAGTTTGCCACGAAGCAGGGGACCACGGCTACCTTCGACGCCACCACGGGCGCTCTGACCTCCTTCGTAGTGGAGGGTAAGGAATACCTCAAGAGCGGAGCCTTCACCCCCATCGTCTACGACGACAACGAGGACCCCTGGGGCTGGCACATGAGGACCGTGGGCAAGAATTACACCCCCGCCACCTGTGAGATCCCCCTCCGCGTCATCGAGCGGGGCGACCTCCTCACCACGGTGGAGAGCCTCTACACCACGGGCAAGTCGGATATCCGCGTGGCCTACACCCTCTACAAGGACTTCGACTACGTCGACGTCACGGTCAACGCCTACTGGAACGACTCGGGTAAGGGCCTGAAGCTGGCTATCCCCGTGGCCGAGGTGGGCAGGTTCGTGGGCCAGACCGCCTTCGGAATCCAGACCTTCACCGAGAATCTGGAGGAATGCTCCCAGAGATTTGTGGGTATCGAGAGCGGCGACAAGCTGCTGACGGTCTTCAAGGACGGCACCTACGGCTGCTCCCTGGAGGACGGCGTGCTCTACCTCGACCTCCTCAATGGCTCGGTCT
Source organism: Clostridia bacterium (assembly GCA_017626655.1). Next base: position 1,252 of record JAGAIH010000272.1, read on the forward strand.
ACTGCGCTCACCCCATAGACCGGCTTCCCATCGTGGATCATCAGCGCTTCAACCGCTACATCGACCTGGGCCGCCACGAGTTCACCTTCCGTCTGGAGCTGTGCGACAAGACCGCCGCCGAGCGCAAGGCCGCCGCCTTCACCCAGAAGCCCTACGCCCTCAACTTCTACCCCCACGGCACGGGCGAGCGCCACGAGACCCCCGCCGTCACCCTGTCCGACGGCACCGTTTCCCTGTCCTGTTTCCGTAAGGTCAAGCCCGACACCTACATGGTCCGTCTCATCAACAACACCGAGGAGGGAAGGACCTGCGACTGCACCGTCTTCGGCAAGAGCCTGACCCTTGATTTCGGTAAGTTCGAGGTCAAGACCCTGCTGTACAAGAACGGCGAGCTGACCGAGCAGCGGTCTATGCTGGATCTGTGATTGCTTGAATCATCCAATGCCCGTCAAAGGCGGTCTTCCACCTTGGCGGGCATTTTGGTATTTGGTTTTGGGGGAAATCAAATTTGGGTTTTCCGGGGAGATGGCCGCGTCCATTAGCCTTCCCCAGCGGGGAAGGTGGCACCCGCTTTAGCGGGTGACGGATGAGGAGAGCGGGTTGAGTGATTCATACGGGGGAGAGCCAGATCCTTTGGTATGCAAGGGTAAATCTCTCTTCCGTCAAAAAAGTACGCGGCTAACTCACCAATAAACCCCAATTTTTCAGAAAAGAATTCCCCTATCTGTCATATTTCCCGCTTTTCATCCGTCATAAGGGTAAAGGCGGCCCCCCGCCAAAACCCGAAAGGAGTCTACACAAGTGCAAGACCAACAGATCATCGACCTCTACTGGGCGAGAGACGAGCAAGCCATAGCCGAGAGCGATCGCGCCTACGGAGCCCTCTGCCACAGCGTGGCCATGAATATCCTCTCCGACCGTATGGACGCCGAGGAGTGTGTGAACGACACGTGGATCAGATCGTGGAACGCCATGCCCCCCGAGCGACCCGTCAACCTCCGCGCCTTCTTCTGCCGCATCACCCGTAACCTCTCCATTGACCGCTACCGTGCTCGCCACAAGACCAAGTCACGCGGGGACGGATTTGAGGTGGCCCTCCACGAGCTGACCGAGTGTCTTCCCGATCCTGCCACCGTACAGGACAACGATCCCCTGCCCGCCCTGCTGGACGAGTTTCTGGATTCCCTAAAGCCCATCCCCCGCAAGCTGCTGGTGGGACGCTACTGGCATGCCTACTCGGTGAGTCAGCTGGCCGAGGCCTACGGCATGACCCCGAACCACGTCACCGTCACCCTGAAACGTCTCCGTGAGGCCCTGCGAGCTTACCTCACCGAAAGGGGGTACCGTCTATGAAGGAGACCGCCTACTTCGAACTGTTCGGCCGCATCTCCGACCGACACGTGGCCGAGGCGATCTTGCCCGTTGCTGTCCCTGTCCCCATGCCCAAGAAGCGCTTTCGGGAGACTCCCGTCGGAAAACTCGTATCGAGCCCTGCCTTCATAGCCGCAGTCGGGGCTATTGCCGCGGCGGCCATCGCCGTGGGGATCGGCTTGAGTCTTGTGGAGGGGAAGCACCGAGGAGATCGCCCCGGGGACCCCTCCTTCGGGAGCGGCGAGACCGAGACCGAGACCCTGGGCGAATGGAGCTATGACGCGGAGGAGCATCCCCACGTCGAGAGGAAGAACTATGACGGCGAGGTGGAGCTCTACTACTTCTCCGAGATCATGGGAGACGGTCTGGCCTACCTGCCCGATGAGAGCATCTACGCCGAGGCCGCGACCCTCAACGCCGAGCTGATCGAGCGTATCCATATGACCGAGGACTATCTGGGCATTCGTATCAACGCAGTGGATAAGATGGCGGAATACGGCATCATAGACGATCTTGTACAGATCAGCCGCTCGGGGGACACGCGGAGCCATCTGGTGTTGGGCTGGGGCAATACCATCGCAAACCTGGGCAACCGCGAGGGGGTCATGACCTCGTGGAGCGATGTTCCCTGCATCCAAAAGGAGGCGGACTACTGGGACGGCGAGCTTTGGGAGACCTGCACGCAAAGCGGGGGAAACTTCATCGCGTGCAACCGCTTCATCCCACCCAACGCCTGCGCCATCGCCTACAATAAAGATCTATACGCGAAGTGCGAGGTCCAAAGAGACCTGTACGCCCTCGTGGAGAACGGAGACTGCACGCTGGATACCATGATGGCCATTCTTACCGAGACCGCCGGTAAAAAACCAAAGGCCTGTCCATAGGGGATCTGTACGCCGCGAATTCCTACCTGTACGCGGCGGGCTTCTCCATCCTGCGTCCCGTGGATACATCTGACGGCCCTTCCGTGGAGGCGGTGGATCCCACCGAGGATGAAGCCATGCTGGCGAGGTACGCCAAGGTCCTGGAGCTTGCGGTGCATTCCTGTACCCACAAGGGTGGCTTCCACCCCAAGGTGGAGGACGGGAAACTGCTCATGGATACCCGCCGCACCCGTGATCTGGCCACCAATGCCTACGGCGTATCCATGGGTGTTTTGCCCATGCCCAAGTACGAACGGGCGCAGAGCGGGTACGTATCCCTCCATGCGGGGGCGTATATGGGCTTGTTTGCCCAGCCGGACACGGTGCAGATGTGCGGGGAGGCCGCCGAGCTGCTGGCCTATTTCTCCCGTGATTCCCACGAGAGCTACGACCGCGCCGTCATGGGCGTGTACGGAAGGGATGACGGTGGTGTGCAGAAGGATCTGGCCATGCTCCGCATCATCCACGACGCGGATCACGAGCTCGGCCTCATCTACCCGCCCATGCTGGCGGAATTCGCGAACTGCCTCGTGGACCCGGTCACGGATCTGAGAGAGGAGGCCGAGCAGATCCGATACCGCCTGCGTTTGATCAAGGAGGAGTATGGCTGGTAACGGACCCAAAAAAGGGACTTGTGGCGGAGTTCCTTTGCTTTAAATCCACCGCCCCACCCCCTCCCCCATTG
>JAGAIH010000273.1 GCA_017626655.1 Clostridia bacterium
CGCCGCCCTCTACAACGTCGGCGCCGACGTGACCGCCCCCGAGGGCATCATGGTCCGCTCCGCCAATATGCTGGACATGGATTTCAACCCCGAGCTGCTGGCCATCGCCCGCGCGGGTGCGGGCGTCAACAACATCCCTCTATACGATGGCACCCGCCTTCAGCACGCCGAAGTAGACGGGAAGCCACTCCAGGCAGTTCATGAGCAGGACCGCCACCTTGTCCCCCCGCTTGACACCGCGGGAGAGCAGGAGGTTGGCGAAGCGGTTGGCGCGGACGTCGAAATCCCGCCAGGTCATCTCGCGGCGGTACCGCTGACCCTCGGCGGCCTCGATCAGGTTGTATTCCCGCCAGGTGGTGCTCTTCTCGGGCTGATTGGCGGGGTTGATCTCCACCAGGGAAACCTCGTCGGGGTGGAGTCTTGCGTGTCTTTCCAGATATTCGGTAATGGGCATGGGGGACCTTCTTTCTCGGTGTTTCACCGAAATAATTTTCAAAGTATTGCTTATAGCATCGCGGGGAAAAGAAAAACCCCCTGCGCGGCATAGCCAAGCAGAGGACGATCTCGCATAGCGCGAGCGTGTTACCACCTCAATTTGCCATCCCTTCACAAGGGTGACCTCACGGAGTACCGATGATACTCCCGCGCGATAACGGGCGCGCCCGACACAGCCTACTGCCACCGGGGGGCGGGTTCGGTGCGTAGCTGACCGAATGTATTCAGCCGACCCGACTGACTGCTCACAGCGACCGCAGTCTCTCTGGAAATCGTAGCTTCGGCGTACTTCTTTCGGTTCGTAACGCTTTGAATGGGATGATTATAGCATAAAGAGGGGGATTTGTCAAGGGATTTTTGCGGAAAAGTCGCAAAAAATCGGGCTTTTCCGCAAAAGGATCCCTTGGGGCAGGGAAGCATCAGAAACCGCAGTCCTTGACCCTCTTATCCTTAAAATAAACCTCCCGATCATGCTCGGTAATCTCCCTCATCACCCGACAAGGATTCCCCACAGCCACGACCCCCGAAGGAATATCACGGGTCACCACACTCCCCGCCCCGATGACGGTATTGTCCCCGATGGTCACCCCGGGCATGATGAGCGCCCCCGCGCCGATCCAGCAATTCTTGCCGATGTGAACGGCGGCGTTGTACTGAAGCCCCCTGGCCCGCAGCTCGGGATCGATGGGATGCCCCGCCGTGGCCACCACCACGTTGGGGCCGAACAGGGTGTAGTCCCCCACGTAGATATGGGTATCGTCCACCATGGTCAGCCCGAAATTGGCATAGACGAACTTCCCGAGATGCACGTGTCTCCCGCCCCAGTTGGCGTGGAAGGGCGGCTCGACGTAGCACCCCTCCCCGACCTCGGCGAACATCTCCTTCATGAGCGCCTGCCGCTTCTCCGGCTCGGTGGGGCGGGTGTGGTTGAAATCGTACAGCCGATCCAGACAGGCCGTCTGCTCGGTCATGATATCCCCGTCAGCGGGATCGTACAGCATGGTCGCGTGCATCTTTTCCAGATTGGTCATGATAAAACTCCTTCGTCACAGTTAGCAGGGTCGCCAGCCAAGGAAACAGAGGGGTGGGGCCACGGCTCCCATCCCGATGTGGCATACCGTATCGGGGGCGGGGGGAAAGAAACTTCGGCGTTTGAGATGGTTCTTTTCCCCCGCCCCAAGCAGACCGTAGGTCGTGTCTGACAAGTTCGCCGCCACACATACCCAAATTATACCACAAACACCCCCGCCTGTCAACTTCAACTTTGTGCAAAAAAACAAAACAAATTTTTGAAAAGCTCTTGCAATTCAAAGGGAAGTATGGTATAATAATCTGCGTGTGTGTTACAAGCACCGCGTATTACACGGGTGGTCCGCTGCGTCGCTCTGCATGAACACCCCGGATTTAAGGAGGCTAAATCAACATGGATCTGATTAAGGCTTTTACCAATGAGCAGCTGAAGGAGTCTGTCCCCTCCTTCGAGATCGGTGACACCGTTCGTGTCGAGAACAAGATCAAAGAGGGCAACCGCGAGAGAATCCAGATCTTCGAGGGTACCGTTATCGCCAAGCACGGCGGCGGCATCTCCGAGACCTTCACTGTCCGCCGTATTTCCTACGGTTGCGGCGTGGAGAAGACCTTCCCCCTGCACTCCCCCAACGTGGCCGGCATCAAGGTCATCCGCGTCGGTAAGGTGCGCCGCGCCAAGCTGTACTACCTGCGTGACCGCGTCGGTAAGGCTTCCAAGGTCAAGGAGCAGATCGACTGATCTTAACTCGCCCACATATAAAACCACTCTGTCAGAGACGGCAGGGTGGTTTTATTGTTTTACCTAAACCTGTTGACAAATCCCCCTTTTCATGGTAAAATGATTACATACAATCCAACACCAAGGAGAATCGACCATGCTGCTCTACTACATCCGCCACGGCGAGCCCTTGGGCGTGCCCGATTACTCCCTGACCCCTCTGGGACGTGAGCAGGCCAAGGCTCTCTCCAAGCGTCTCTGTCTCTTTGGCATCGACCGCGTTTTCGCCTCCCCTACCCTCCGCACCATGCAGACGGCCCAGCCCATCTGCGACCTGCTGGGCAAGGAGATCACCCCCTGCAACTGGGCAGACGAGGGCATCGTCTGGAACGAGTTCACCGTCCCCCATCCCAAGTACGAGCATACCTGGGTGTTCTTTGACCCCAAGTATCTGGAGATCTTCTCCTCCCCCGAGGTGCGCGCTCTGGGCGAGCGATGGTATGAGCATCCCGAGCTTACCGGACTCAACTTCAAGGCAGGCGTGGAGCGGGTCAATGCCGCCGTGGACGAGTTTTTCCTGTCTCTCGGCTTCCGCCACGATAGGGAGAACGCCCGCTACGAGGTGGTGGGTGAGCATTTCAACCGTGACCGCGTGGCCCTCTTTGCCCACCAAGGCTTCGGCATGAGCTTCTTCAGCAGTATGCTGGATATCCCCTACCCCATGTTCTGCACCCACTTCGATTTCAGCCACAGCTCCATGTCGGTGATCAACTTTGAGCCGCGAGGGAAGTACGTGTACCCCTACGTCCTGCAAACCGCCAACGATTCCCACCTCTACCGTGAGGGGATCTTGACGGGCTACCATAACATCATCAAATTCTGAATCAAATCAAGGAGATAGGACCTATGAACACCTTCTACCCCGAGATCAAGAAGAACTTCGGCTTCGGTATGATGCGCCTCCCCATGAAGGACGGGGAAGTGGATATCCCCCAGACCTGTGACATGGTGGACGCCTTCATCAACGCGGGCTTCAACTACTTCGACACCGCCCACGGCTACATCGGCGGCAAGAGCGAGCTGGCGGTCAAGGCCTGCCTCACCTCCCGCTACCCCCGAGACAGCTACATCCTCACCGATAAGCTTTCCCCCAATTTCTTCCAGACCGAGGCGGATATCCGCCCCTATTTCGAGTCCATGCTGGAGGCCTGCGGCGTCGATTACTTCGACTTCTTCCTCCTCCACTCCCTCAATAAGGGCAACTACCCCCACTACACCGGCACCCGCGCCTTTGAGATCGCCTCCGAGCTGAAGGCCGAGGGCAAGGTCCGCCACGTAGGCATCTCCTTCCACGACACCTCCGATGTGCTGGAGACCATCCTCTCCGAGCAGCCCGCCATCGAGGTGGTCCAGCTCCAGTTCAACTATCTGGATTACGAGGATAACCACGTCCAGTCCCGCCTCTGCTACGAGGTCTGCGTCAAGTACGGCAAGCCCGTCATCGTCATGGAGCCCGTTCGCGGCGGCAGTCTGGTCAACCTCCCCGAGGCCGGTCTGGAGGTCCTGAAGGGCCTGGGCGAATACTCCCCCGCGGGCTACGCCATCCGCTACGCCGCCTCCTTCGACAATATCTTCATGGTCCTGTCGGGCATGAGCAACATGGAGCAGATGACCGATAATATCAAGTCCATGCAGGACTTTGCCCCCCTCAACGAGGAGGAGTTCAAGGCCGTCTATGCCGTGGCCGACATTATCCGCGCCATCCCCACCATCCCCTGCACCTCCTGCAAGTACTGCGTGGACGGCGACCAGTGCCCCATGCACATCAATAGCCCCGGCGTATTCAATTCCGAGAACAAGGCCCGCCGCTTCAACACCGAGGACGCCCGCGGCCACTACGGCTGGATGACCTCCAAGGGCGGCAAGCCCACCGACTGCATCGAGTGCGGTGCCTGCGAGGAGATCTGCCCCCAGCAGCTGCCCATTCGTCAGCTTCTCCGTGAGATCGGAGAGCGGTTCGAGGGCTGACCTTGTGAAAAGTGTGTGAAAAAAACACCGATCCACAGGAAATTTCTCTCTTTTCCCCCTTTACAAATCCTTAAAACTGTGTTAAAATAAGGATTGTAAAAGGGAGTAGCTTGCGGCATCCGCCGTTTCCTGCGCGTCAGTACGGTCAACCGACCCGCGCGGGAATGAAATAGCAAGACTTTTACCGAGCAGTCTTTGAGGCTTTCGGTAAAAGTCTTTTTATTTCGGTTACTTTCAAAAAGAAAGAGAGGTAAAACGACGTGAGTTTCCTGCAACAACTGGGCGACCTGTTCTCCAACGTGACCAACCTTACCTGGCAGCAGCTGGTCATGTGGATCATCGGCGGTCTGCTCATCTATCTCGCCATCAAGAAGGACATGGAGCCTACCCTGCTCCTGCCTATGGGATTTGGCGCCATCCTTGTCAACCTGCCCAACTCGGGCGCGGTCAACCAATGGGTGGAG
>JAGAIH010000274.1 GCA_017626655.1 Clostridia bacterium
GTACAGTCCTTATGCCTGCAAAGCACCTCTCCCGGCTTGTCGGGGAGACGCGTCCGCTCAAAGCGGGACATGGTATTTGTTTTTAGGATCTCATAAGAAACCAGGCGGTCATCAATGCGGATGACCACAAGTTGAAGATCGTTGCTTATAACCGTCGCGGGCGGCAGGAAAAACCATGCCGAAAAGCCCAGCATACAGGCGCACAGACACGCGGCCGCCGCCACCCACAGGGATCGGCGTTTTGGGGGCTTGATAACAGGAGTCGTCATGGCCTCGTCCAGCTCCCCCATAAGAGTCAATAGATCCATAGCCTTCATAGGGTATATCCCTCCTTTTCCAGATGTGCTTTCAGTTTCTTTCGTGTGCGGGACAGGATCAGGAGCACCTGGGCCTCCTTGACGCGGTAGCGCTTTGCCAGGACTGCCGTGGGCTCCAAGCGAAGGTAGCGGTCCAGGAACAGACCTCGGTCACGGGGGGAGCATCCCCGCAAAAACAGGGCCATGCTCTCCAAAAGCTCCTGCCGCTCCTGAGCAGCGACCACGTCCTCGGTATCCGACACCACCTCGGCAAGCTCCTCCAGGGCCAGCGGCACCTGTCCGCCGCCCCGCTTGTCGCGGTTCTGCTCCTTGTAGCGGTTCAGGGCGATGCGGCGGGTGATGGCGGTGACAAAGCTCTTCAGGGACACGGGCTCGGCGGGCGGGATGGCGTTCCAGACCGCCAGGTAGGTGTCGTTGACGCATTCCTCGGCATCCTCGCGGTTGTTCAGCACGTTGTAGGCCACCGTATAGCAGTGCCCGCCCAACGCCTCGGCGGTCCTGCGGATGGCGTCCTCGTCGCGGCGCCGGTATAAGGCAATGATCTCTCGCTCGGTGTCCCGTGGGTCTTTTTTGCGTGTCATGGCGTCTCCTTTCTGTCCGTTGGGGTGAGGCCTCTACCCTATAAGACAACTTTTCGGAAGCTTTCTATCATCATATCACAAATATTTTTCCAAAATATGTCCGTCTATGCGCTCCGCCCCCCGCATACACTCTACCAAAAACCTCGGAGGTCCCCTATGCCCATCAGATCCCGCGCCCCCCTTCCCTGCCTGATCCCCCTTCTCCTGGCCTGTACCGCCCTGTTCGCCCTGACCGCCTACCTGTTGGGGGGCAGTCCCACCGCCCGTGGGAAGCGTCCGCCCGACGCCGAGGCGGCGGGGACGGTAGAAGGACCGAGCAACGCCCCTCCCCCCATCGCCTGTGTGGTCATCGACGCGGGACACGGCGGTGAGGACGGCGGTGCCTCCTCGGCGGCGGGGGTGTTGGAGAAGGATCTCAACCTGTCGGTCTCCCTGGCTCTGCGGGATCTTTTCGAGGCGGCGGGGATCCCCGTGGTCATGACCCGCACCGAGGATATCCTGCTCTACGACCGAAACGTAAATTTTCAAGGCCGCAAAAAGGCGCTGGACCTGGCCGCCCGCCGTCTGGTGGCCGAAAAGACCGCCGCCGAGGTGGCAGAGAACGGCGGCGGGACCTGCCTGTTCATCAGCATCCACATGAACGCTTTCCCCCAACCACAGTACGACGGGATGCAGGTGTGGTACGGTACGGGGCATCCCCTGTCCGCCGAGGTAGCGGGGTCGATCCAGGCCGCTTCGGTGGCGATCATGCCTGAGAACCACCGAAAGATCAAAGAGGCGGGGAGCAATATCTACCTTTTGGACCGCATCAGAACCCCCGCCGTACTGGTGGAATGTGGGTTCCTCTCCAACCCCGCCGAGGCGGAGAAGCTGTCCCGCGAGGACTACCGCCATGCCTTGGCCGCCCTCATCTTCGGGGCGGTGGCGGAGCATACGGACTATGACGCGCCTACTGTTCCATAGGCGGATCGGGATGATGCTCTCTTTACAGATGAAAACAAGCGGTCGTGGGAGCGCAAAAAATGGGGTTTATCGAACTGTTTGACGGAACAGATCGGTATGTTCCTCGGTGGCTACTCATCCGTCACGCCCTACGGGCGTGCCACCTTCCCTCACAAGGGAAGGCTCATTCAGTATGTTTTTCGTCACCCTAAAAAGCCTTTATATATCAGTATGTTTTCGGCTTTGAGAAAACGAAAAACATAC
>JAGAIH010000275.1 GCA_017626655.1 Clostridia bacterium
GGCGAGGGTGGCCTCGGCGGTCTTTTTGGCGGCGGGGGAGAGGATGTCGGTGTCGTCTCCCGTGAGGCGGGCCAGCACCCGCAGGACGTTTCCGTCCACGGCGGGGACGGGGATCCCAAAGGCGATGGAGGCCACCGCCCCCGCTGTATAGCGCCCCACCCCGGGGAGCTTCAGAAGGGCATCGAAGTCGGCGGGGATCATACCCCCGTGGTCTTCCATGACGGCGCGGGCGGCTTTTTGCAGGTTGCGGACGCGGCTATAGTAGCCCAGCCCCTCCCAGAGCTTGAGGAGGGTGGGCTCGTCGGCGTTCGCCAAAGCCTCCACAGTGGGGAGGGTGGCGAGAAAGCGGTGGAAGTAGGGCTTGACCGTCTCGGCGCGGGTCTGCTGGAGCATGATTTCCGAGACCAGGACGCGGTAGGGGTCGCGGGACTCACGCCAGGGGAGGTCGCGGCGGTTTTGGCGGTACCAGTCCAGAAGGAGGGGGACGGCGGCAGGGGAGAGGGACATGGTTGAAACTCCGTTTCAAATGATGTTCACCGAGGAGGCTCGGTGAAATGATGTTGCGCCATTGGCGCAAATGATGTTCGCCCAATGGGCGAAATGAGGTTGCTCCTGCGGAGCAAATGGGGGGACCGAGGGGGCGCGATGGGTTTATTATAGCACAGTTGGGGGCGGTTGTCAACCGAGGGACAGAAAAAGTGCGCCGTGGGGGTCACGGCGCACAAGGGGTCATGCTTGGTGCAAGGGGGATCACAGGGGGAGCCCCTGAACCAACTCCACCAACTTTTGATAGCGGGGATGATCCCGCAGGGGGGCCAGCTCGGGGGTTTGGAGCTTGTGGGTCAGCTTTTCCCGAAAGATGGATGTCGTCATAGAGGCGAGGTCTGCCATGTGCTCCAGCAGGGGGGTGCGCATGAGGGATCTCCACGAGATCTTGCCCTCGGTCGGGGAGCCTTCTTGGAGGAGACGGAACCAGTAGCTGATCGACTCCTCCAGGCTGTCCATGGCCTTTTCCCTGTCGCCGCTTTCCAGATAGGCGGCCGCCAGCAGCAGGTATAGGTCACCCGAATCGAAATCGTGGTAGGGTGGCGGGCAGTTGTCACCGAAGATAGCCTTCAGCATGGCGAAGAAGGTCTCATAGACCTTGATGGCCTCGGTGTATTGGCCGTTTTGGCAGTAGGCCTTGCCCAGGCGGGCGGTATCGTCCTCCAGGACCTGCAGGGTGAGTGCCAGATCACTGCACAGGCAGGTGACGGCGTTGTCGTGGTGTCCCGTGGCACTATGCACGTCGGCCAGGAAGGAATAGGCGGTAAAGCCGTTGCGGGCGGGGAAATTGCGGGCCTCGGCGGCGGCCCGCTCGTATTCCCCCCGAGCCAGATGCAGAAACACCAGGTTTTGACGGGCGGTCAGGATCTCGGTCATATTCTCCGAGCAAGCGGCGATCCGCTCGGCTATGCGTACTGTCTCTTCCGCAATCTGCTCCCCCCGCTCGGGATCGTAGATCCAGCCGTTCTCGGGCAGGGACAGGGAGGTGCCCAGACCCATACAGACGTTCAGGAGCACCAAATTGGAGGGGTACTTTTTCAGCCCCCTGCAAAGCTCGTCATAGGCCGCGAGATAGGTCTCCCGCCGTCCGTACTTTTCCATAGCGTGGGCTTTTGCCACGATCTCCCACGCCTCGCTCGTCTCGGTGGTGGTGTCCAGCCCGAACAGCACGTCGGTGCTGACCCCGAACACCGAGGCCAGCGGGACGATCTGGGATATGTCGGGCATACCGCTCTCGCTCTCCCACTTGGACACGGCTTGGGAGGTGATATTCAACCGCTCGGCCAACTCCTCCTGGGTAAGGCCTCGCTCCTTACGGAGGCGGCGGATGGTCTTTCCGATGGAACCTGTCATATTTATCTCCTTTTTCATTAGTTTCGGTACCGTACCCATAGGATACCACAAAAGCGAGGGGATGTGAAGCGACTCGTCAGCGACCTTGACCCAACGGAGCGTTGGATTTCCGGAGTTTCAGTATAGCACAGTTGGGGGCAGTTGTCAACCGAGGGACAGAAAAAGTGCGCCGTGGGGGTCACGGCGCACAAGGGGTTATTCTTGGGGCGCGGGGAGGGGCTTTTCTACGGGGAGGTATTTTTGGATCATGTCGTTCCATGCCTCCTCGTCGCAGTCCAGAAATTTGGAGCCATGCTTCCATTCCCCGTCGCGGAATTGGCGGAACTTCTGTACGCCGTTTGAAATATCCTCGTAGTCCCCCAGCTCGTAGTTGAGGCGAACCACGTAGCCCCGCAGGTCGTAGGGCGGGTCGGTGGGGATGGGCACCAACATCTGAAAACGGGTAAACCGCATCTCCTCGATATCCTTGAGTATGTCGGCGTGTTGGGATTCCTCCAGAACGGCTACGGGGGTATGAAGCTCGGGATCAATGTCCACAACGCCCTCGGGAAAATAGTAAATTTCGATCGAGGTAATGCCCTCGGTGCCGTACTCGAATTCGTAGTCGGTGGGGATGTTGACGGAGCAGGAGGACAGAGACAGGGCGAGGAGCAACAGGACGGCGAGGCATAGGGCGGTCTTTTTCATGAAGATTCTCCTTTCGGATAGGCTTGGGGGTTTCACCTATATAGACGCCAAAAATTCCGAAATATTACAGCCTTTCCGAAACTTTTTCAAAAAAATTTCAGTTTACGCCCTCCCCACAGACCCGAACAGCCGCATCTTCTCCATGACCGCCCGCTTGATGTACTCCACCTTGCGGTTGCGGATGGTGAGGTAAGCCTCTCCCGCGGCCAGACCGTCGGTCATGGCGGCATTGCCCGCGAGGCAGAGGTCGGTGAAAATGTTGACCTTGGAGATACCGCAGGCGATGGAACGGCGGAAGTCGTCGTCGGACAGTCCCGAGCCGCCGTGGAGAACCAGCGGGACGGGGAGGGCGGTGTGGAGCTCGGTGAGGCGGTCGAAGTCCAGCTTAGGCTTGGACTTATACGCCCCGTGGGCGGTGCCGATGGAGACGGCCAGGGCATCCACCCCTGTGGCCTTCAGGTAGGCCTCGGCCTCATCTACACGGGTGTAGAGGTCGGTGGCGGCATTGTCGTTAGCGGAGGCCTCCCCCACATGGCCGATCTCCCCCTCCACGGTAGCCCCGAAGGCGTGGGCGATCTTCACGATCTCCCGGGTGTCGGCGATGTTCTGCTCATAGGCTCCCGCCGAGCCGTCGAACATGACGCTGGTAAATCCCAGTTGCAGAGCCTCCATGCAACGGTCGAAGGTGAGACCGTGGTCGTAGTGGACTACAACGGGGACCGAGGCCCGCTTGGCAGCGGCGAGGATGGAGGGGGTGATGAGCTTCAATTCCCCATTGGGGAGAAGGACCTCGGCGGTGCCGATGATGACGGGGGAGCGGCACTCCTCGGCGGCGGATATGACCGCCTCCAGCATATCGGTGTCGGTGGTATTGAAAAGGCCGACGGCGTAGTGATTCTTTTGCGCGTCGGACAGGACGGCGTTGAGGTTGACGAGCATGGTGGACTCCTTTTTATTGGGGGTAATATTTGGGTCGGGGAGAATGGTTATTCCTCGATCTCGGGATTTCTGACAATACGCGGATCGGTAAACACGTCGGTCTCGTCGGTGCTGTGGGTGGAGAACTCGGAAATAACCGCGCCCTCGGGGCCGCCGACGAACCAATGGAGGGTGCCGGGCATGAGGGTGTACTGCTGACCGGGCTCCAGAACCGTCTCGGTGAAGACCGTCACGTCGGTCTTGGGGAGGGGGACCGAGATATCCTCGGCGCGGGCGGCGGGATTAGCGTCGGTGTAGAGGTAGACCCTACCATAACGGCAACGGAAGGTCTCCTCCTTGCCGTCCTGCCCGTTCGTGGGGATGTGGCGGTGCTCGGGACAGCACTGACCGGGGAGGAGCACCATCTCCTTGGCGCAGACGCGGTCGGTGTTGATATACACCACCAGCTGGAGGCCTACGTCGGCCACCATGCCCAGGCCGAAGTCGGCCACCTCCATGTTGGCCTTCTCCTCCTCGGTGAGGGTGATGTGGGCTTTCTCAAAATATTCCAGGGCGAGCCTTTGGCGCTCGGCGATCTCGGATCTTTTCATGGTTTTGCTCCTTATGATGATATTTCAAATTTGGGTTTATCGAACTGTTTGAAAGGGTAAAAA
>JAGAIH010000276.1 GCA_017626655.1 Clostridia bacterium
CCAGGGCAACGCCTGGGGCAACTGGGATCCCGAGAAGTTCACCGTGGAGGATTCCGCCTTTGGCTTCGTGGTCATGGAGAACGGCGCCACCATCAATCTGGAGTCGGCCTGGGCCCTCAATATGCTGGACGTCCGCGAGGCGACCACCCTCATCTGCGGCACCAAGGCAGGCGGCGACCTGTATGACGGCGTCCGCATCAACGGCATCCGCAACAACGCCCAGTATCTCCTGAAGCCCAACCTGAATCCCCAGGGCGCGGCCTTCTACGAGGGCGCAAACGCCGGCGATCCCGCTTCCATGGAGGCGGCTCAGTGGATCAACGCCGTCATCAATGACACCGATCCCTGCGTCCTCCCCGAGCAAGCCTACACCGTCACCCGCATCCTGGAGGGCATCTACGAGTCCGCCAAGACCGGTCAGCCCTACTACTTCGACTGATATTTCCAAGCCTCCCCCTCCAGGGGAGGTGGCTCGCCCACCCGGGCGTGCCGGAGAGGGCGAGAGAGACCGCCCTCTCACCCGCCCTTGGCGGGAGCTCTCCCGAAGGGAGAGCCTTCACAATGACTGAAAGGAATTTTCCCTATGAAACTGAGTGTTTTAGCCAATCTGTACGGCTCCAAGTCTTTGGACGAGACCCTCTCGATCCTGACAGGCCTGGGCGTCCACACCGTTGAGCTGGGCGCGGGCGGTTACCCCGGCAAGGCTCACTGCAACCCCGAGGAGCTGCTGGCCGACTCCGCCAAGTATGACGAGTTCATGGCCACCCTGAAGAAGTACGACGTGGAGGTCTGCGCGCTGGCCGCCCACGGCAACGCCCTCCACCCCGACAAGGCCATCGCCGAGCAGTTCGACAAGGACTTCCGCAACGCGGTTCTGCTGGCCGAGAAGATGGGCGTGGATACCGTCATCACCTTCTCGGGCTGCCCCGGCGACCACGAGGGGGCCAAGTACCCCAACTGGGTCACCTGCCCCTGGCCCGAGGACTTCCTGGCCATCCTGGACTGGCAGTGGAACGAGAAGGTCATTCCCTACTGGAAAGAGGCCGGCGCCTTCGCCCTGGCCCACAACGTCCCCCACATCGCCTTTGAGATGCACCCCGGCTTCTGCGTCTACAACCCCGCTACCCTGCTCCGCCTCCGCGAGGCTGTCGGTCCCGTCATTGGTGCCAACTTCGATCCCTCCCACCTGGTCTGGCAGGGCATGGATCCCGTGGCCGCCATCCGCGAGCTGAAGGGCGCCATCTACCACGTCCACGCCAAGGACACCAAGATCGACAAGTACAACACCGCCGCAAACGGCGTGCTGGACACCAAGCACTACTCCGACGAGCTGAACCGCTCCTGGATCTTCCGCACCGTGGGCTACGGCAACGGCGAGACCTACTGGAGAGACATGATCTCCAACCTCCGCCTCTGCGGCTACGATAAGGTCCTGTCCATCGAGCACGAGGACAGCATCATGACCATCGACGAGGGCCTCTCCAAGGCCGTGGCTTTCCTGAAGGGCGTTTGCATCTTTGAGGAGAAGCCTACGACCATGAGCTGGGCATAAGAGTTCACCTACAGGCAGGCGTGTCTTTTGGCGCGCCTGCTTTTCGGTAACAAAAAAGCTCCCTCACGGGAGCAATTTAAAGGTTCATCTAGCATAACGACAAACTTACAAGGAGGTTCCCGATGAAACCAACCATCATCACCGATGAAATGATCGAAAAGATGAAGAAGAAGGGGATCAAAAGTCTGATCGTAAACGGTGTGAAAAGCCTTCTGTTTTATGCTATATTATTTTCTGCTCTGTTCTACATAGAGGGCTCCGAATACAATACTCTGTTCACCAAAGAAAGTCAGCCCGTCTGGTTTTGGGGCGTTTTTGTCATAATTTTGACTGCACCGATATGGATGTTCAAGCTCTACCGCCTCATACTGAATCCTACGTACTATGGCGAAGTCACGGACGTGAAAATCAGCCGCACCGTAGATGCAAGAGTGCTGACAGGTTACGACAGAAGTATAAAGGGAACAGTGGATACGTGTACTGTTACAGTAATATCAAAATTCGACATTGAACATCATTTCACATTTCGGCAGGAGGAAGCTTTGTTCGCGCACGATTATTTCCGTGTAGGGGATCGTGTGTTCCATTATGTTTTTTCCGATATTCCCGTGAATTTATCAAATGACCGTGCGGCAAAGTATTGTCCGCGGTGCGGAACACTGGGAGCGGAATGTGAAAATGTATGTGCAAAATGCAATATCCCATTTATTCAATGCACCTCAAAAAAAGATCCTTAAAAGTAATTGGATATTCGAACGAAATTTTCCGTAATAAAAAAGCCCCCTCACGGGAGCAATTTATCGGAAAGGTCTTGACAAACCGAAGAAAATCCGTTATAATAAGGGCGTAGGAGCTACCGATGACGGTGCTTCCTCGTTATATGTTAAAAAAGATAACCGTAAACTTGGAAGGTTGGGCGGTTATCTTTTTTTACTGTTTAAGTAAGACATGATGACGAATGCCAGCGTGATGAGAGCCATCAAAAACTCGACCAGCTCATACCAAGTAACATACATCAAAGCATCACCTCCCCCTTGCAGAGCATCAGGGAAGGAAAAAGATTTGCGCTTCCCTGTGGATACACAGAGGAAGTCACCGCCACCGTTACCTTTTTCAAGGTCGGCAGACCTACGGGAACCGTTTCCGATTCCGACAAATGACGGGCATTTGTCCCTTGCGCCTATTATATCATGCAGATGATTCATTGTCAATCCCACTTTTTTCAAAAAATCCCCCAAAAACTGTAAGATAGCCCACCAAACGTCGGTAATGTAAGTAGAGGGGTCGGCGCGCGCTCCTCAAATACATTGAAAGGAGGATGTACTATGGAAGACAGAGACATCATAGCCCTCTATTTTGCCCGCAACGAGGATGCCATCAAGGAATCCTCGGTCAAGTACGGTAAATACGTGACGGGCATTTCCATCAGCATCCTGCAAAACGCCCTCGACGCGGAAGAGTGTGTCAACGACACCTGGCTCAAGGCCTGGAACAGCATCCCGCCCCAAAATCCGCCCTCCTTGAAGGTCTATCTGGGGCGGCTGGTGCGGCATTTGTCCATCGACCGCCTGCGGACGATCACCCGCTTGAAGCGGAATCGGGAGCTGGAGGTCGCCTTGGACGAGCTGGCTGATTGCGCCCTGCCCGAAGAAACGCCCGAGGCAGACGTGACCTCCCTGACCGCCGCTCTGGACGAGTTTCTGGATGGTCTGGAGCCTACCGACCGCAAGCTCTTTGTGGGACGGTACTGGCACCTCTACCCCGTGTCCAAGCTGGCAGCGGCCTACGGGCTGACGACAAACAACACCTCGGTCAAGCTCCACCGACTGCGGGAGCGGCTGAGGGAGCATCTTACAGAAAGGGGATTTCCCGTATGAAACGATCCACGACCATTTTGCGCGGGTTGAACGATATCCGCGCGAGCTATATTCTGGAAAGCGAGCTGCCCGACAACGGGGCGGTCCTGCTTCCCCATGTCCCCCCGCGCGCCGCGTGGAAAAAGATCGCCTCCAGCGGGTGGTTCGTGGCGGCGGTGTCCGGTGTCGTGGCTCTGGGCGTGCTGATAGCCATTGTGCTGGCCGGGCAGGAAGGCCCCGGTTGGATCACGCCGCCCGTGGGGACACGGCCAAGCGAGACGACGGGGGAGGAACCGACCGAAGCCGTCACCGAGGCCATCATGGCGCAGCGAGGCCTCATGAAGCGAACGGTCTACGATGCAGAGGGCAATGAAACGTATCGTACCAAATACACCTATGAGAACGGTCTGCTCGTCAGAGAAAGAAACTATCTGGACGGCAGAGGAACCGACATGAAGGTCTACACATACAACGAAAACGGTCTCGTCATTCAAGAGAAATATACGTTTGACGAGGTGGCCTCTGCCGGTTGGACAAACACCTACGAATACGACGAACAAGGCCGCGTCATTCGGAGGTACACCGCCTATGACAGCGATAAACCCGCAGAAGAGGTACGCACCGAGTACGACGCGCTCGGGCGCATCTCCAAAGAAGAAAGCACGGATTCGGTCACTACCTATAACTACGGCGAAAACGGTAGCTATACAGTCCTGACAGAATACAAAAACGAGGCGACTGTGGCCCGTTTGGAGAGGATCACGGATGAGCGCGGCAATATGGTCCGTGAGCGTCACTACCGCAACGAGGAGCTGACCCGTGATTACGTGTACGAATACAACGAGAAGAACCAGAAAATCAAAAGCTACTTATGCTCTACGGACGGTTCCGCGTCTATGAGCAACGTGATCGAATATGACTACGACGAAAGTGGTAACCTTGTCCGCACCACCATCACCTCCGACGAGGACGATATCACCACAGTCCATTCATACGAATACAATGAATACGGCGAGATGACAAAGGAGCTTCGGTATGCCTACATGAGCTCGGAGCTTGTATCCTCCTCTACAGTCGTGTACGAATACGGGATCATTTCGTAATATGATCCGGTACAGAACCGAGTCCTCTGAAAAAAGCCAAAAAATCTCGTAAAATCTCAAAAAACTTTCCCAAAACCCCTTGACAAATCCCTCTGCATATGCTATAATATATTGCGTTGCGGAGGCATAGCTCAGCTGGTTAGAGCGCATGCTTGACATGCATGAGGTCATTGGTTCGATTCCAACTGTCTCCACCATAGTAGAACCAGTCGAACCAAACGGTTTGGCTGGTTTTTCTTTATGTCCCGAGGTCTGCGGCGTAGATGATATGCCTGTCAGTGACCGCTATTCTTTTCCCCCAAGGCAAACAGAAATCCCGACGGATCTCTTTAGTGAGGTCGTCGGGATTATTGTTTTGCGAATATTTGTAGAAGATCTCAACCTCGTCATCGAACAGGATGATCTTATCTATGAGAGTGTCGATTAGTAGCTGTGGCTCTGCTTTTAGTGCGTCAAGTAAAAACATTTCAACGTCCTCCTTTGTGAGCAGATTGGCCTCCTTGCACTCCTCGCTCAGGATTCGCCCGTTCAGCTCATCGATCTGCAATTCCAATTCGGTGATTCGATCCTTGGTGGTCGCGGTAAAAATACCGGCTTCCAGAGCCTTCATGAGATTATTCAAAGCCTTTTGCGCCTTGCTTCTTTCGTCCCGTAGAAGCGCCAGGACGGCTTGCTCGCGGGCACGCTTCCGATGTACCTCGATCACCTCCTCGGCTATTGCAGACAGATTCTCGGGCTTATTCAGCAGCATGAGCGTTGTGTTCAGCACCATTTCCTCCAAGTCGGCTTTTCGGATGCTTTCCTTGGAGCAGGAGTGGTGCTTTTTTCTGTTGGAGCATTTGTAATAATACATGGTTGTGCCGTTTTGTGATGTGCCGCTCTCACCATTGATAGGCTTTCCGCAGATGCCGCAGATGACTTTCTTTTTCAGCAAGAACGCCACTTCTCTGCTGGACGATCCAAGCTTGTTCTTTGCCAGCATCGTCTGCACACGGTTGAACAGCTCGGTAGGAACGATTTGGGGGTAGATATTGGTAAACACCTCGTCTCCATGACGGTAGATGCCGATGTACTTTTCAAGGCGGAGAATCTTGTAAATGGTATTCGCTTTGAAGGGCTTTCCCATGTGTGTGACGCCTCTCGCCGTCAACTCCTCGATGATCTCCCGCACGATCTTACCGGTAGAATAGGACTGGTACATCCACCGCACGATCTCTGCGCGTTCTTCATTCACGATAATTTTCTTATTAGCCGTCGTGTACCCATAGGGCACCTTGCCGCCTGCGAAGTTGCCCTTCAAGCGGCTCTCATTCTGACCACGTCGGATCTTCTGTGATAGCTCGGCGGAGTAGTATTCGGATAGACCGATTAGGACATTTTCAAGAATGATACCGTCCAGATTCTGCGTGCCGTCGATGTTGACCGACGTTCTCTGGGTGGCCGAGATCAATATCTTGCCATTCTTCTGAAGCCTCTGCTTGTTGACCGCTACCTCGATGGAGTTTCGCCCGAAGCGGTCAAGTGCGTACACCAATACGATCTCCCATGGCTGAGGCTTATCGCTGTCTGAGAGCATCTTCTGAAACGCCGCTCGATTGTCGTTTGTACCGGTCATGGCTCGGTCGATGTAAGTGTCGATGATCTTCAAATCGTTACGTTCAGCGAATTCATGACAAACACGGAGTTGACCTTCAATGGATTGTTCTGTCTGCCGTTCACTGGAATAACGTGCGTAGATAACTGCTGTTTTCATTTTGTTTTTCCTTTCTGATTTGTCTTTAGATTTGTCTTTCGACGGGAGCGGACCAAACGGAACCGCCCAAAGAGGTCAAGGGAAACAGGCGAAAATATTGCATTTTAGTTGGTCGACTTCTGCTTTTCAGCGATATTTTCGCCCCCTTGACCTCGACGGCGGTTTCGTTTACGCTCCACCAAGGCGAAAGACTAATTTGTTAATTCTTCTTGGGCATTTGCTTGATGACTTCGGAGCTGACTTCACCGATATACACCCCATCGTCAAAACAAATGAAATTATCGAACAGTAGGAGCTTTCTGTCCTCCTGCCCGATGGTACACACCACATCATCGTCAAGAATGTCCGAGACGAAATATGCCGGGGTGTTCTTGGAATATACGATCCTCTCACCGGACTTGTCAATGTACTTCATGAGATAAGCGGTGGCGTTGGGTAGCTCCTGCTTATTGATCGGCTCAAAATCGTTTCTGCCGAAGCGTTCTGTGAAGTAGCTGTTCTGCAAGGTGGTCTGCATCCTGTGGTTCTTGGTGCTATAATCCCGATGTTCCATCAGCTCGCCGATCATAGCGTTTTCGGGAATATTGAAAAGCCCGTGGAAATGCAATCGGTCAGAGTTCGGGGATCGCTCCCAAACGCCGATGTAAATCCAGCCCTTACGGTGGCACATCTTTTTGAAGCAATCCCGTAGCTTGACCTTGAAGCTGGCTTCGGTATGCTTCTGATCATCGTAGGTGAAGGTACAGAAGTAATTCCAAGTCCCAAGATTGATCTTCCTCACCAGCCTCTTCCGCCTCTCGATCAGATTCCGTTTGATTCGCTCCATCTCGGCCTTTACGTATTCGGTCGCCTGTTCTTCGCTCTCAAATTGCGGTTTCAATTCCGCTACGATCTCCGTAACCTTCTCTTTTCGTCGTTTGGCCTTTGCGCCCTTGTAGGCCTTTTCAAAAGCCGTTCTCATTTCGTCATTTTTGTTGCCGCGGTAGCCGCCTTTCCCGGGACTCTTGCCCTCGTTTTGTGGGATGGCGATATAGTGGCTACCGTCGAAGTAGACCTTTGCTTTCTCATGAGCCATGGTCACGCCCCCTTTCGTGTTTGTTTGCGGTCTCCAGCATACGAGCAAGCAAAGCCGCAATGAACGCCGCCCTCTCCGCTTCGCCCATCTGCTTGATGACCACGTCGCCGTGAATGATGATTTTTACCTCTCTTTCTGTCAATGTTTTTCTCCTTTTTTGAATTTTCCAGAGAAAAAGGCACGAAAAAAGCGCAATACGCTTTTCTGTCATGAAAACGTATTACGCCTTTTAAGTGCAACCTTCCGATTTTGCCCTCGGAACACGGGCTCGGCCTTTTCAATTAGGCATCATCATTCTTGGCTTGACACTTTGCATACGAACTAACTATACTTGGACTATTCCTTTTTCAGTGAAATGTACTGCTATTATACCACAAAAGTTCGAGTTTGTCAAGCAAACTTAACCTATGTTTTCTCACATCTTTTATAACAAATCCAAAGTTTACCCAACCTTTTACAACTACTCACAACTTCCATGGTGCATAAAAAGGATAGCACATGGGGATCAGATTTGTCAACTTTCGTAACTGGCGGGTTTTGATTATCTACTGGACAAATCTCACTCGGAAACTGATGGTGATGATGCGAGGGCTGACAATCCCACACGGCGGCGCTCCAACAAACGGCTAAAAACGAAATCTATCCAAAAAGCCGCCGAGCGTGATCGCGGACGTACGCCCAAGCGGCTCAGCGGGCGACTCCGCGACCGCTCGGCTTTGGATTTTTCTTTTTCGTTTGTTTGCGGTGCGGGCGTGTGCTTGTCTCGGCG
>JAGAIH010000277.1 GCA_017626655.1 Clostridia bacterium
GGGGACATGGATGGAGCAGGCATTGATCTCCTCGCTCTCGTCCAGCTCAGGAAGCATGCCCCGCTTTTTCAGCACCTTGGCGCCGATGGTGGCGATATCCATGAGGGTCTGGGGACGCTTTGCGGCCTTCTCCTCACCGTAGACCTCGACGCGGTTCTGCAGGTAGCGCTCGTAGGCGTCGGCCACGGCGGGATCGTCGATCACCACGTTGTCGATGTGGGTGGAGAAGGTGGTATGACGGCAGTGATCGGACCAGTAGGTGTCCACCACGCGGATCTCGGTGATGGTGGGGTCACGCTTCTCCTCGTCGCGGAAGTAGGTCTGGAGGAATTTCAGATCGTCCAGATCCATGGCCAGGCCAAGGGAATCCAGCAGAGCGGAAAGTCCTTCCGCATCAAGGGAAATGAATCCCTCAACGGTTGCGACGGTCTCGGGAATGGCGTACTCAATGGCCAGAGTCTCGGGCTTGTCCATGGATGCCTCGCGGCTCTCCACGGCGTTGATGACATACTTCTTGATGGCGGCGAGATCGGCCTCGGAAAGCTCCCCCTCCAGGACGTAGACCTTGGCGGAGCGGACGGTGGGGCGGTCGCCCTGGCTCTGGAGCTGGATGCACTGGGCGGCGGAGTCGGCCCGTTGGTCGAACTGACCGGGCAGAGGCTCCACGGCGAAGACGGTAGCACCCTCGGCGTAGGTCAGGGTGTCGGTGACGGTGTCCAGCTGGGGCTCGGAGAAGACGGTGCGGACGGCCTGTTCAAAGAGGTCGGCCTCGATGTTCTCCACGTCGTAGCGGTTGAGGACACGAACGCTCCGGAGAGCGGAGATGCCCACAAGGTTCTTCAGCTCGTTCAGAAGGCCGTTTGCCTCATGAGCGAGGGCGGGCTTCTTTTCAACAAATATGCGATAAACCATAACAGTTTTGATTTCCTTTCGTCATGATTCGGGGGTAGGAGGGGTTACGCCTTCATGGCCTTGAGGGCTCTCTGTCCAATATCCTTGCGGCAGAACGCATTGTCAAAGTGGATCTTTTCCACCTTGGCGTAGGACGCGGCAATCGCCTCGGGCAGGGTATCCGCCACAGAGGTCACGCCCAGCACGCGGCCGCCGCTGTTGACCAGCTTGCCGTCCTTGATGGCGGCACCGGCGACGTACACGCTGTCGGCCACGTCTGCGGGGATGGTGATCTCATAGCCCTTCTCGTAGCTCTGGGGGTAGCCCGCGGAGGCCATGATGACACAGCAGGCCGACTTGCCCTCGGCGAACTTCACCTCCACCTCGGCCAGTCTCTCCTCGGTCACCGCCTGCATGACGGTGAGCAGATCGGACTCCAAAAGAGGAAGCACCACCTGGGTCTCGGGATCGCCGAAGCGGCAGTTGTACTCGATGACCTTGGGTCCCTTGGGGGTGAGCATGAGACCGAAGTAGAGACATCCCTTGAAGGTGCGGCCCTCGGCGTTCATGGCGTTCATGGTGGGGAGGAAGATGGTCTCCATGCACTCGGCGGCGATATCCGCAGTGTAGTAGGGGTTGGGGGCAACCGTACCCATACCGCCGGTATTCAGACCCTCGTCGTTGTCGTGGGCCCGCTTGTGGTCCATGGAGGATACCATGGGGACCAGGGTCTTTCCGTCGGTGAAGGCCAGGACAGACACCTCGGGGCCCGTGAGGAACTCCTCGATGACCACGTGGTCGCCGCGGGCGCCGAAGACCTTGTCCGCCATCATGGAGCGGACGGCCTCCTCGGCCTCAGCCAGATTCTGGGCGATGATGACAC
>JAGAIH010000278.1 GCA_017626655.1 Clostridia bacterium
AACATAAAAAAGTCTTGCCTTCCCCGCGGGGGAAGGTGCCGACCAGCTCCTGCGGCGGGAGGCGGATGAGGGTTATGCCTCAACCGCTTCTTCCGTCAGACAGTAGACCTACAAACTGCAATTTCACATTTTCTTCCACGCGTTCAGTATGGCCTCGGCGCACTGCTCGGGGGTGTTGATCTCGCCGTGGACGGGGAGATCCTTGGTGATGAGGTACTGGGCGACGGCGGTGCATTGGGGGAGATCCAGGCCCGCGGCGCGGAGGGTGTCGCTGTGGGTGAAGACCTCGCCGGGGGTGCCGTCCAGGAGGAGCCCTCCGTCGGAGAGGACGATCACGCGGTCGGCTCTCGCGGCCTCGTCCATGTAGTGGGTGATGGAGATGACCGTAATGCCCTCCTCGCGGTTGAGCTTCTCGATGGTCTCCAGCACCTCGCGGCGTCCCACGGGATCCAGCATGGCGGTGGACTCGTCGAAGATCATACAGCGGGGCTTCATGGCGATGATGCCCGCGATGGCTACTCTCTGCTTCTGGCCGCCCGACAGGCGGTGAGGCTCGTGGTGTGCGTAGGCGGACATACCCACGGTGGCCAGGGCTTCGTCCACGCGGGCGCGAAGCTCGGGCTGGGGAATGCCCAGGTTCTCGGGGCCGAAGGCCACGTCCTCCTCCACCACGGTAGCCACCAGCTGGTTATCGGGGTTCTGGAAGACCATGCCCACGTTTCTGCGGAGGTTCAGCACCTCCTCGTCGGTGAGGTCGGGGGACATGACCTCCACGCCGTCCACGGTTATTATTCCCTCGGCGAAGGTATAGTCGTCGATGACCAGGTTCAGGAGCTTGGCGAAGGTGGACTTCCCCGAGCCGTTGTGGCCCAGGATGACCACGTACTCCCCCTCGCGGATGTCCAGGGAGAGGTTTTTCAGGACGGGGATGGGTTTATCGTCCTCGCCTACATAGGAGTAGGAGAGGTTTTGGACGTGGATAAAAGGCTTGTTTTCCATTGGTTGGCTCCTTTCAAGGAGATAGGGCGGTAGGGTCAGTACCGATATGTATGATCAGTCCCGTTGCCAGCGGGCCGACGCTCCGCAGGGCAGAACAGACCCCGTCGCGGTCACGCGCAGACCCAGCTCCCCTGCCTCGGTGCGGCCGCCGTGGGGCTTCTTGACCTGGAGATCCAGGAGGTAGGTCATGGTCAGGGGGGAGAGGCCCGTGGTGTAGGAGTTGATGAGGAAGAAGAGGGCGTCGTCGGAGACCAGCTTGGCGGCCAGGGCGACCAGCTCGTCCACGCAGTCCTCCAGCTTCCAGACCTCACCCCCGGGGCCTCGGCCGTAGGAGGGGGGGTCCATGATGATGCCGTCGTACTTATTGCCGCGGCGGATCTCCCGCTCCACGAACTTCTTGCAGTCGTCCACGATGTAGCGGATGGGGGCCTCGGCAAGCCCGCAGAGCTGGGCGTTCTCCTTGGCCTGGGCCACGATGCCCTTGGCGGCGTCCACGTGGACCACGGCG
>JAGAIH010000279.1 GCA_017626655.1 Clostridia bacterium
AAATGGCTGTCACGGTCCTTGGCGTAGTCGTATTCATCGACAAATGCAAGGTATTCCTGTTGGGTGATCTTGCCTTGGTGGTAATCGGCCACGACCTGGTTAAAGCTGTTCTTGGCGGTGTCGATGCGGTCACGCTCGGCCTCCATGTAGGCCAGCTTGCCGTCGGTGATCTCGCCCTCCAAAAGAACCATGTACTCTTTGTAAACGCTATCCGTAAAGGATTCGGTATAAGTAAAGGTTTCGGCGGCGATAAAGCCCTTAGCCAGTAGAACGACCGCCACAATGATGATGAACTTATTCGCCAGCAGGAGCTTACCCATCTCCGCGCCGAACAGGGTGCGGCAGGGCATGGGGATGGCTCTTGCGGGGAGCTTGATGGGCTTCTTGGTCTTGATCTTGACCGCGCCTTGGGTGCGACAGAAGGCGAAAGCAGACAGGGCGGCGAAGGCCAGAGCAAGGACAGCGAACAGGCCGATGGACAGCGGAATATAGGGGACGGATTCCTCAAATACGTTGAGGGAGTAGTAGCGGGTGTATGCCGTTTTGGTGTCCATGACCGTGAACAGGTTGAGCATATCAAAAGAGCCCGTCTGCTCCAACGAGATAAAGAAATACAGCACGAAGTTGACCGCCACAGCGCCCAGGGATGCCACGAAGGTCAGGGCGTACTTCTTGATGAACACCGAGACCAACATTATGAGGGTTCCCAGCGCGAACAGCACAAGGATCTTGGTCAGCACCGACACGGCCAACAGCTCGCCCACGGTGATGATCTCGGGGCAGAACTTGAAGTCCTCGAAGACCTGGACGAAGTTGCCGAGGGAGGAGAACCCGTAGCTTGCGCCGTAAAAGGCCATGGTGGTGGCGGTGAACAGTACCACGGCGAGGGTGGTGAACAGAGCCAGCGCGCCCAGCTTATTCAAGAAGGTGTGTAACCGTCCCTTCTTGGTGGCATGGAGGATGGGGTACATGCCCGAGGAGAATTCCTCGATGCAGAGACCGGGAGCGAGGACGAGCATGAGCATGACCAGGAGGACGTTGCCGCTGGTATAGGCGTGGTATTCGTCCCAGCCCACGGCGTATTCGTAATCGATGGGAATGAGAGAGTTGACCTCGTAGATGTACTCGATGTCGGACTGGTACTTGTATTCGTAGTCGTTTTCGGTCACACCCGAGGCGAGGTAGTCCTCTTTAGCGATGATGGCGGCCTTGACCACGCGCTTCAAGTCCTTGGGGTAGGAGTCGATCTCGGCCATGAATCGCTCTGCCCAAAAATAATTCTGATATTTTTGAGCATCCTCGTCCAGCTCCCAAGTATAACTATTCGCATTGGGATTCTTCTCAAGGAATTCTTGCATTTCCTGCTGTACCTTGGGGTAAAACACCTCGTTATAGTAGGCAGTCAGGCGGTCATACTCGGCCTTCCACGCCTCGGGGTCATCATTATAGGCCTCCAGAGCCGCCAGCACGTCCTCGGACAGGTCGGTTGCGGGATCATGCTTGGCCTCGGAGTAGGACAAAAGGGAGTTCAACAGGAACAGAAGGATGAACAGACCGAGGATGAATTTGTTGCTGATGAGTTTTTTACATTCGTATTTAAACATGGCTTCATCCCCTTTGCTTATTCAGCACTGGTGAAATCCAACACTCTGACGGTACCGTTTTGCAGGTCGGCTACGGCGTACTGCAAAGGCTCGTTGTTCGAGCTGTCGGGAAAATCCTGATTTAAATAATTTTTGAATTGCTCGTAATGTCGATAGGTGAAGAAGACAACCTCTCCGTCAACGGCTATGCTTTCGATGCGGACAGGCACATCCTTGTAGGTAAGCTGGAGAACACACTCTTCTGTGTTCTCTCCGATTTTTACACGGTAGACCTTTCCCGCGCCTTGCGTTTGGGCGGTCATGGGCTTCTTCTTGTACTCCCATTTCCAAGTATAATATTCCTTCATGGGATCATTCTCCATCTCTTCCTCGGTGAGATTCCGCTTATAGTAAATGTAATCTCCGGAGATGATCGCATTATAGAAGGGTACGTCGGGAAGGTCGTAGGTCTGCTCGGTTTGCAGATCGTACACATAGGACGCCTGAGGGTAGAACTCCCCCTCTTCGAGTTCATTCACAACCAGATACCGATCGGTATAGCCCGCGAGGCTGTCTCCCTCCGCTATGACCTCGCTGTTTTCAAAATTCAGATCCGCACGGAACAGCTTTCCTTTTTGCGTAGAATCCCGATAGATCACCGAATCTTCGATCCAAGCCTGTAGACCGATGGTGTTGGGGATCTCAAAACGTTTCTTAAATTCCCGCGTGTTCAGGTCGATGGTATATATTCCCGTCACGCTCGAGCCCTTTTCGCTGTATGTCTTAAATTCGACGTAAACAAGATCATCATAAACATAATCTACAATCACCATGTCCGAGTAGACCCAAAAACCATCATCATATTCGTCCTTCTCATAGTATTCGGTTATATCGTAGAGCTCTTGCACATGGTTCCGTTGCAGATCACAGGTGTACAGTTTGCTGTTCGTGTCAAATTTGGACTCGAAAACAATGGTTTCGGTTCCGATGTAGAGGATCTCCGCAGCTGACCAAACACACTTTTCAAGCTCGTGGGTACAAAGTGGGTCGGCACACCATGCGCTGATGTTTCCTGTTAGTTTATTGTAGAAATACATTTGGGATTCGCCCGAGGTGTCTACAATATTGGTAAACAGCGTACCTGTAGGGAACATCTGCAGATTGATGGTCTGATTGTTCCGGGAGCTGTTCAAAAACAGGGCTTCCAAATCCTCCACGCTTTTGTCCGCGTAGTAGGGCGTGCTTCCGCCCTTGTGAATGGTGGGGGTGTCATACTGTTCATCGAGTGGCTTTTCGTAAGCATGAGTGGACTGCTCCTCCAGTCGATCCTCGTAGTTATTCCTGCGGGAGCAGGATGAGCAAGAGGCAAACGAGGACAGCAGCAGCATGGCTGTCAATACGAGCAATAATGGCTTTTTCATAATCGTTTTCCTTTCTGTACGGAATGAGATCGGATCGTACAGCCCTATTGTACCATACAATCCGATTTCGCGAAATATCCGAGTGGCACGATTTTTCTAAAAGCCCTGTTTTTTGAAAAAACTTTCTGTATCAGTCCTCTTTCTCCAGATCCAGCTCCGGGAAGGAGGGGAGCTTGTAGACCTTACCCGTCAGAGTGTCAATGGCGGCGTTGCGGAATACGGTGGCGCTGTAGGAGGGCTGCTTGCACAGGCTGTTGGGGTAGTCCAGATAGGTCTGGTAGCTGACGTACAGCATCCGTCCGTCAAAGCCCATAGGCCACCAGATCATGTCGGGGATACCCTTGGTGGTGAGCTGGGCGATCTCGGTCACGCTCCCGTCGGGAGCCAGACGGTAGATACGCCCTGCCCAGGCGGCGCGGCCGCTTGAGCTTTTGGCGGTATCCTCGGCCGTATAAAAGTCATAGCCCGGGTCGTCCTTGTAGGCCTCTCCGCTGTGATCCACGATGCAGAAGGCGGCATCCCCGTATCGGTAGACGTTGACGATGTCCACGTCTCCGCCGTCGGGGATCAGCTCAGCCGTGGGTACAGTCTCCCCCGTTTGCAGATCGTATGTATATCCCACCGACGCAAAATTCGGCGTGGCGTAATCAATGGTACCGTAGAGCATATACCCGTCCCGTACCGACTCTACAGACACAGTCAGATGCTTTTCCGCCTCCACAAGGGTCTTGACCTCTCCCGTGGCCACGTCGCAGGAGATCAGCAGGTTGCGATCCTTGGTGGCGTAGACGGTTCCGTCTCGCACCACGAAGCTGTTCATGGGGGTAGCCTCGTTGATGAAATCGTACTGCTTGGTTGCAGGATCGTACTGCACCACCGTATTGCGCAGAAGCTCGCCATCCTCGTCGTGGATCTCGGTGGAAAAATACAGGCAGTCTCCGTCGGCCTGCATACCCGACCAGGAGCTGGACAGCAGGGTCTCTGTACTGATTTCGGTGCGATCACCACCTGAGATGATTGTCCCGCTGGCCGTGCCCTTATAGGAGACGGTGGGCATGGGATCCAGCTCCACCCGCAGATCGGACAAATGCTTGTCGAAGGACAAAAGACGGACGTCTCTTTGGTCGTAGTCGGAGGTCTGCACGTAAATGCGACCGTTCAGGTAGGCGACTCCCTCCACAAAGCGATCCCCTCCGAACTGACAGCCGCTCCTCTCCTCGTGGGTGCAGAAGGGATCGGGGCAGAGACTTACGTAGGTTTGGGAGACCTTGCTGTACACCTTGTTGTCGCTGTGGGTGTTGGGCAGAAAGGTGTAATAGGGAGTATTGACAAAGTCGCCGTTTTTACTGACGGAATGCCCGTACTGCTCGAAAATAGCCTCCCAGTCCGCTTCGGATATGGGATAGAGCTCGTCGGGGGACAGGGTATCGGCGGGAGCCTCGGTGAAGGTCTCGTCGCCCACGATGCTTGCGCGGCGGGTGATGAGGGGGATGGACAGGGCACTGGCCGCAACGAGGATCAGAGCGACCGAAATCATGGTTATGATGCGTTTTTTGGACATGGTAAATTCTCCTTTTTACTCATTTTTGAATGACATTCCCGTTTTCATCCAGCTCCCACGACCCCTGATAGTGCGCCGTGGCATTCGTGCTGAACTGAGCGCCAAATAGCAGGACGCCGTCCCCCTTGAGGTTGCTGACATAGACGTCGG
The DNA here is from genome assembly GCA_017626655.1 of Clostridia bacterium. The sequence goes on from JAGAIH010000279.1 coordinate 4,716, forward strand.
CGAGGGCTTCACACCCCGCAAAATGCAGGACGCCGGGGACGGTGATCTCCCCAAGGAACACAGCTTCCTTGATGTGTTTACAGGACATGAACATACCCACGGTCAGCTCGGTCATGGAGGCGGGACAAACTACCCTCTCAATGCTCCCGCACCCTTGGAAGGTGAACTCCCCGGGCTTGTTGACTCCCTCTGGGATGATGAGGTCAACCACCTTTTCACCGCCCACGTAGAAGTCCGCGCCGTTGACCAGAGGATTGCCGTTCATCTCGAATTGGATGGCACACCACATGGCGATATCGCCGCTGTAGCGGACGGTTTTGAGGTTTTCGCACTTGTCAAAGGCGCCGTTGCCGACGGCTTGCAGGGTGGCAGGCAGGGTGATCTCGGGGAGGTTTACAATGCCCTTGAAGGCGGAGCTTCCAATGCTGACAAGTCCATCGGGAAAATTGACCTCCCGCAAGAGACGGCAATCGCTGAAGGCCATATCTCCGATCACGGTGACGGTAGAGGGGATATGAATACTCCGCAGGGAGCCGCAATTCTGGAACATCCCGTAGGAGATCTCGGTCAGACCCTCAGGGAGGGTAACCGACTGAACGGGAAGCCCCGCAAAGGCGTTGACGGGCAGGGTGGTCAAGGAGGGCGGGACGGTCAGCCCCTTGAGGGAGGTCAAGCCGCTCAAAGCATAGCTCTGAATCGAGGTGACATTCTCTCCGATGACCACATTGGTTACGTCCACGCTCTCGCCCATGGTGGTGACGCTCACCACGGGGAGACCGTCGTGCTTGGCGGGAATGAGAATTTGGGTATCGGTACAGGTGCCAAGCCCCGTGACCGCGTAGCCCGCTCCGTCCTCGGTCAGCTCATATTGGAGGCCTTGGCTCTCGGGCATATCCGCGCCGCAGATTTGACAGATACCGTCCACAAGGTCGTGAACACGGCAGACCTCGGCTTCGGTCTCGTAGTGGGGATTGACGAAGGTGCCTTGCGTGGTATCGTCGTTTCCGTCGTCACCAAAGGAGCAGGCGGTTATGGAAAGGGCAAGGAGAGACAGCAGGAAAATAGAGATACGTTTCATATGGAATTCCTTTCTTGGCCGGTCACGACGTACTTCTGACCCATTTGCGGTGGCAGAGGGCGAACAAGCCCACCGTAAGCGTGAGTACGGTCACCGTGAACAGGATGCCGTAGAGGGGGGATGCCGTCAGCAGGGTGATATACTCATGACCGCTGAGCAGGGCGGTGTAATCGGCGTACTTGGCCGCATCCAGGCCAAAGGCGGTGATGGCGTAGGGGATCAGCGTGACCGCCGCCACGGTGGACATACAGGATACGGTCTTCTCAAACAGCGCCGACAGGGATACGGTGGCGACTGCCAAAAGGACAAAACCCAGCGTGCGCAAGGTTTCGTAGACCCAGAAAAGCTGCTCGATGGTCAAACTCCCGCGTACGCCGCCGAAAAGGATCAGACTGGCAGCAGGGGCATCCGAGGCAGGGAAACGGTAAAGGGGGATAACCGCGTTGTAGTCAATAGCGGCAAAAGTGATACCCAGCCCCAGAGCAAGGATGACGGCCAAGGCAAACTTTACCGCAAAGGTGTGTCCCCGTCCGCCCTTGGTGGCGCGGAGGATGGAGGTCATGCCCGCGCGGTACTCCGAGGCGAACAGCCCCGCAAACAGGAGCAGAACGGCGGCGTAGAGCAGGTAATCAAAGCCCAGGGTCAGCAGGTGATTCCAGCCCGTGTCGTACAGGAAGTAGGCCTCCTGTCCCTCGGCGCGGAGGGCAAGGATATGGTCGCGGCGGGCCTCCACCTGTAACAGCGCCTTATCCCGCACCTTGGCGTCCTCCAGGGCGTCCTGATACTCCACGTATTCCTCGTAGCTGATCTCCGCCTTGAAGTACTTGTTCTGCATGGATTTTTCGCTGTAGATGATCTCGTCCACCATGTCCCGCTCCTCTTGGATGTAGGTCAGCTTCTCGTCGGTGGCTTCTCCCTCCAAAAGGGTCATGTAGCTGCGGTAGCGGGCATCCGAGGGGGCGAGGTGGGGTGTCACGGTACGGTCTGTAATTTCGACCTTAAGGAACAGCACGACAAGGATGAGGATGATGTATTTTCCGGCCACCAAAAGCTTGTGGCACTCATATCCCGCGCGGGTACGGATGAGGCAGGGGATGGTGGGGAGACGGAACCGCTTGCGGCTGAACAAACGGGTCAGCTTTTCGGGCAGACGAAGGGTGGCTTTCCCGTCGGCGCGGTTAAAAAGATACACGGTAATGCCGCCGCAGACGGCTATGAGGGCGAGCAGAGCTCCGATGATACAGGGGAGCGCGGGGATGGCAAAGCCAAAGAAATTGATGGCGTAGTACTGCCCGAACAGGAGATCCGTGTCCATGACCGCAAAGGCATTCATGAGGCGCAAGGGGTGATTGGGATCCAGATATTCGTTCAGGTACAGAACGAAATTTCCCGCCACCAGCACAAGGCCGCTCATGTAGGTAAAGGCGTGGCTCCGCAGGAGAACGGAGAGCATGAGGATCAACATACCCAGGGCGGTCATGGTGAGGATCTTCACAAGGACGGTCATCACCAGTAGCTCGTCCACCTTGAGCATCTGGGGGCAGTAGAGGTAGTCCTCCATGAGCTGAACGTAGCCGCCGAGAGAGGAAAATCCATGGTAGCGGAGGCCGTAGAACAGGAGCGTAGTACCCGAAAAGGCAATCACAGCTACCGTAACGGCGGTCAGCAGGGCGGCAAATTTTGTGAGGATCAGGGTGGTATGCCCTTCTCTTGTGGCGTGGATGAGGGGGAAAATCCCACTCTTTTTCTCGTCCAGGATCATGCCCGTTACCAAGACCAACAGGAACAGGAGTAAGCAAAGCCCGCCGTGGTCATAAGCGAAGTAGGGCTCCCAGCCGCGGATATACTCGTTTTCAAGGGGTATGTACTGATTCGCCCAGTAGATATCCATGATATCGCTCTGGAAGCGGTAGGCGTAGTCGTTCTCCGACATACCTTGGGCCAGGTATTCGGCGCGGGTCTGCTGTGCCTGGGTCAGTACCGCCTGCATCTGCCCGGGATACTCCTCAATGCGCTCCATGGTATTCCCGAAGCGGCGGTAGGTGAAGTATATGCGGTTCAATCGGTCTCCGTCGTATTCGTCCCAGTAGTCGGCGAGGTCGAAGGTGCCGTTAATGAGCAGACCGTTTTCCCTGGCGTAATTGAAGTAGTAATCCGACATTTCATCGGCCAGCTCATCGTAATCCATTTCGGCCTCGTATTCCTTCATGAAGGCCTCGGGGTCTGCCTCATACCGCTCGTACATGGCCAGAATCTCGCCGTGCCACTCGTCCTGGGGGCAGAAGTAGTCACGGTTCAGAGCGGTATCGCGGGCCTCGTAGAAGGACAGGAGAGCGTTGAGCAGGAACAGGAATGCGAAGGTGATGCAGAGGAATTTGTTACCGATGAGCTTTTTCAGTTCGTATTTCAGCATGATGGCACCTTATTCTTGAGTCGTTTCGGTTTCACAGGGCTTTACGACCTGCCCTGTCTGGGTATCAATGACCGCCAAATGCCAATCCGAATTACGGAGATCACCCTCGGGATTGTACTCGTTTCTGTAATCCTTGTAGGTCTGATAGGTTACGTACAGGTAGCGGCCGTCGTAGTCCAAAATGTTCCAGATCAAGTCGGGGATCCCGTCGGTTGTCAGCTGTACAAGCTCACGGAGCTTGCCTTCGTTCGTAAGCGTATAGATACGCCCCGCCATCAAAGACTTATTCAACGTGATTTCTGTTGTGTACATATCCGTGTAAAAATCGTAGTAGGGATCCTCCGCATACGCTTCTCCGCTGTGGTCGATGCACAGAAAGGCCTGATCCACGAAATTTTCGCCGAGCAGATAGGTGTACCCCTGCGGAAGCATATCATAGTAGGAGGATACCTCTCCCGTGTCCAGCTGACATCTTTGGGGCTCACCGATTTGGTAGCCGGACATGACGATATACACCAGATATTGGTCATCCACATATTCCAAAATGATCTGTTGGGTATCCTTCAATTCCAGTTCGAGCAGGGTACTGATCGTGGGATCATCCACCCGGCAGCATACGACCTTGTTGCGGCCTTGCAACACATACACCCGGTCGTTTCTGACGATATAATTCTTGACGTGAAGTGTTTCGGAAACAAAACCGGATTCCCGACTCGCGGGGTCATACCAGGATACCGTGTTGTAGATCGGCGTTCCGTTTTCATCATAGACCGTTTCCTCGAAATACAGCCGTTCCCCGTCCGCCTGCATGGATTCCAGCCCCTTGGACTGCTCCCACTCGATCCTCGGGTCGTTCAGGTGGAGGTCTGTGGAGCACAGGCGGCGGGCTTGCAGGTCGGTGATCTGATCTTGAAGGAAATAGATGCGGCCGTTCAAATACGCGACTTCACACAGAAACCACTCATCCGCGTCGCTGAATATGCAGGTCTCGTGGGTGCAGAAGGCTTCCTTGCAGAGTATATCCAGCGTCTGTGCGGTCTTGCTGAAGACGGGGGTGTCGCTGTACTGACTACTTTCCCAGTAGTAAAAGAACGGCGTGTTACTATTGGTAGCACCCGATTTGCTTCGTAGATTTCCGTATTCCTCAAACAGGGCGATCCAATCTATCTCCGCGGGATATTGCTCGTCAGGGGATAGGGTTTCACTTGGAGCCTCGGTATAGGTCTCGTCACCGATGACATGGGAGCGGCGGGAGGCCAGGCTGACGGCAAACAGAATAACAACCAGCAGAGCGGAAAGGGTGATGGCGATGGGGATGAGCTTACGTTTGGACATGATTCTTCTCCTTTGCTATTTATTGGGTCTCACTCTACGTGGGCGGTACGATTACAAAGCCCTCGGGGGTGGATTCGTCCACATAGACGTGAGTGCCATCTACCATGACATAGCAGCCTTTGACCATACGGCCAAACCCGTTGTCTATCTCAATGATGGTTTCAGCAATCTCGTTATAGCCGAAATCGTAGAGCAGGAAGCGACGCTCCGAGTTGGAGGATTCCAATAGAATCAGATCATAAGGCATGGTTTGACTGTGATGGATCCAGTTGCTCATATTCCATGAATAGCCGTTTTCATCATGCTTGCTGAAGGTATCGTGGTGGTCGGGGTCGAACTCCCGCATGGAGAACAGGGGGCTGTCGGGGGACAGATCCTCAAATATCTCGTCTCGTTTTCCTCGGGCCTGGGCATGGAGACTCTCCAGCGTTTCATCATGGAAAGCCTCGGTGACAGGACTGCCATTATCAGAACCATACTGATAAGAACCCAGCACAAGCGGACGGTAGATCGAATTGTAAACCACCCAATCGTTACGATAATAGGTATGATCTTCGGTCATAGCGGCGATATCCAAGCCGCCAATATAGATACTTCCTCCGCCCGTGATGTTGCCTTGGGCATCCGTTACTTTGAAATCTACGAAATTATCCTCGATGCAGGGAAGGACGGAGCCTTTGCTTGTTTCCTGTATTTCATATTGCCACAAAAGGGTCGTGTCTTCGGTGAGTGTCACGCTCTGCCCGATATCCTCCAAGGGCTTGCCTCCCCAATCCGAGCAATAGGCCTCGGCGTGGTCATATGCCTGATGCGCCTCGTTCCATACCTTCCACCGCACGTACCCGTCCGAGGAGAGGGTTCGGTAGGCGGGTAACAGGCGGGAGTGGTCGGTGGGTGTCACGGTAATCGTCTCCCCCTCGGCGCAGATGAAGTGAATCAAAATCAGGCGTTGCCCGATCCGGGCGTTCACCTCCTCGGTCTGCACGGTATCGCTGTCGGGGATAGCGGTCTCGGTGCCGTGTCCTTCCGTTTCCTTTCCCGCAACCAGGTACTGCACCGTCACGTAGCTCTTTTCCGAGCGGTAAAACACAGACGGATCTTCTTCCTCCGCAGTCTCGGTTTCGATCTGGGGAGGTTCATCCCTCCGCAAGGCCGGAAGCAGGATCGCCGCCACGCCAACGGTCAGCAGAGACAGGCAGGCGGCGATGACCAAGGCGCGCTTGATCCACACGCCACGCTCACGACGGCGGAACAGCCCCTCGGCCTCAGCGCCCAACAGGATGTATTCATCGTTTATCAGGCTCGTCAGCTTTACGGATTTTTTATATTTCATATTCGTAACCCTCCTTAATCAGTCTGTCACGCAGCTTTTGCCGCATGACGAACAGGCGTTGGTAGACGTTGTTTTCGCTGTAACCGCTGATCTCGGACAAACGGCGCACCGAATCCAGATACCAGTAACGACGAACGAACAGGGCGGCGTCCTTTTTGGATAGTGAATCCAAAAATTCGTTGATGATACGGCGCAGATCCTCGGTCATGCGCTCGTCACTGACGGCGATGCCCTCCAGATGCTCCTCAAGCTCGGAGAGAGGGATGCAAATATCGGCGGGTATGCGCCGCCCCGCACGGTTGACGCGGAGCTTATCAATGGCTAAGTTTCGTGTCAAGGTCAAGACGAAGGAGCGCAGGGATTTTGGACGGGCGGGTGGAATAGAATCCCAAACCTTCATGTACATATCGTTGACACATTCCTCTGCGTCCTGCTCACTCCCCAAAACGTTGCGGGCGATGCGGTGACAGTCCCTGCCGTACCGCTTGGCTACCTGTTCCAGACCGTCCTCGCGGCGGGCGAACAGTAGGGCTATAATGTCATCGTCGGTGATGATGTGCTCGGCCATGGCGATGCTCCTTCCCTTGCGTAGTGTAAAGACCCCTCTACTTATTATGACGAAGAAAGTGTGGAACTTTTTAGGAAGGTCGCAAAAATTCTCCGCCTTTTTAGGTTTGGCTTTATTGTAGCATAATCCTCGGGGTGATAAAATACCCCATCGGCACGATTTTGATGCGCAAAAAAGAACAGCCGCAAAAAGCGACTGTTCCTTTACTGTTACGAATGAGCGACCTACCACAGTCCCTCACAGCCCTCTTCCTCAAGCTCTATGACCCGCAGAATACCGCTCTGCAGATCGGCCATAGCCAAATGGCGCGGTTCCGCATCCGAGGGCTTGATCTGTGTTTGCTTGTCGGAACCGTAGTCTTGGTTGTAATAGTTTTTGAATTCATCATAATGGTTGTAGGTAAACCAGATACACTCGCCGTCCACGCTCCAAGAATCAATACGGACGGGAACACCCTTGTAGGTGAGCTGTAGCACACACTCCTTTTCGGTGCCGTCTGTTTTCATGCGGAAGATACGGCCTGCGGGACGTGTTTGGGCTGTTAATCCCTTTTCTCCTTTTTCAATGATTCCATAGCCTTGTCCCTGGTCGATAAAGACATCCTCATTATCCCACGTCCAAGTATAGTAGTCCTTATGAGGATCATCGGCAATCTCCTCATCACTCAGATCCTCGATGTAGTACACGTAGTTTCCTGAAAGCACAGGGTTTCCGGTCAGACTTCCCAGACTATAGATTTTCCCGCTGTCGATGTGGCAAACGGAAAAGGCGTATTTCCCATTTTCGTCCTTGTTGCCCCTTGTGAGAATGTACTTGTCGTTGTAGGATTCAAAGCCTGCATTTTCCCAAAGCTTTTGCGGATCCGAGAAGGAAAGATCCGTTATGTAAACAGTCTTGGGATCGGACTCGTAGCTGAAATAAACGGCATCCCGTATGATGGCTTGAATGAACATATCCTTCTTGGGATCGGAAACGGCTTTTGTCTCTCCCGTTTGCATATCCAACGCCATCAGCATATTGACGGCGGCCGCTCCCTCCGAGGCATACAAGAACTGCTCGTAGTACAAAACGTTGTCCTTCTCGTACCGGATGTTGTAGATATCCAAGGCGTTATCTAAAAGCACTTCCACATTGTTGCGTTGCAGGTCACAGCGGTAGAGACGTGGAGTGAAATCGTTGTAGGTCGACAGGAAATAGATGTGACTTTCTCCCACGTACAGCATAGGATCTGCCGTCCATCCGTGGTTCCAGATGCAATCCTCCCCATGTTCACACAGCGGGTCGGGACACCATTCACTGATGTTTCCCGTCAACTTATTATAAAAGTAATTCTGTCCGTTTCCGGCTCCGATCACCCGTCCCGTAGGCAGATAGCGGTTACCCGCAAACTGATAGGCGTTTTCTTGATATTTTTCAATGAGCTGTGCCTCGGTATTTCCCGCAAAATACCCCTTGTCGGAGGTCTTTTTGATGACGGCAAGCGCGTAATCACTCGCGTTTGTTCCAATGATATTCGCCACGCCATCGGCTCCCGGCTGCGGGATCAGCACCCCCGATTCGGCTTCCTTTTGGCTTTCCAATTGCTCCTCATACTGATCCCTGCGGGAACAGGACGAGCATGAAGCCAACGAGGACAGCAGCATGGCTGTCAATATAAGCAATAAGGCCTTTTTCATAATCGCTTTCCTTTCTGTACGAAAAAAACGGATCATACAGCCCTATTATATCATGCAATCCGATTTCGCGAAATATCCGAGTGGCACGATTTTTGCGCGGGCGTGAAAAACAGCCGCCGAAAGCGACTGTTTTTACAATTATTCCATATTTTCGGGCAGCTCCAATATGGTCACGCTTCCGTTTTGCAGATCCACAGCGCCGTAGCAGAGGGCGGTGTACCCGTCCCCATCGTCAATGTCGGGGTTATAGAAATTGGTAAATCCCTCATAGTTGTTGAAGGAGATATAGATCACCTCACCATCTGTCTCGATATTCTTCAGGCGGACGGGTACGCCCTTGTAGGTGAGCTGGCACACGCATTCCTCGGGGGCGTAGTCGGCACCCACGTAGATACGGTATATCTTACCCGCGTCACGGGTATCGCTCTCCTGGGGAATCGGGTCTCCGCCGGGTCTGTGACTGGGGATCTCCCAGGTGTAGGTGTAGTAATCCTTCTGAGGATCATTCTCCACCTCCTCGTCGGTGAGGTTTCGTGTGTAGTAGAGATAGTCCCCCGACAGAGAACCGCCCATGCGGCTCAGCTCATGGGTCTCCCCCGTTTGCAGATGATAGGAAAAGGCCGTGTCGGGGAAGCCGTCCTTCCATCGGAATATGATCAAATACCGATCGTTTTTTTGAGGAATGGAGACGTTCTCCCACATAAGCTCGGAGCTTGCAAAGGTCAGATCGGTCTTGTACCAGGTATAGGTCGCGGGAGACTCGGTATAATACACGGTGTCCCCGACCATGACCACGTTGTCGATATCCCGCTCCCCCGAAAGAAGGGTAGCCTCCTTGGTTTTTATATCCATGGCGTAGAGCGAGCCGGCGCTGTCGCCGTTCGTCAGCATCCGCGTGGTAAAATAGTACAGGGTGCCGTTCTGCTCGGAGAGTATTTCCATATCGTCGATGGCCCCGTAGGTTCCGTCGGGAGTTCCGTCGGGCTTGTACATTTGCTCGTAGTATTCCCCGACGTCAATGACCTCCTCAATGTTGTTTCTCTGATGGTCGCAACGGTACACCTTTGCATCATTTGTCAGGTAGTTCATTGCTTGAAAATAGATGTAATCATCGCTGACATACAGGATCCACATGAAATCCCGCCAGATGCAGTTCTCGTTTTCGGCCACGTTGCAGAGGGGGTCACTGCACCACGCGCTGAAATTTCCCGTGAGCTTGTTGTAGTACCACATAGTATCGTCGTACGTGCGGTACATCCGCCCCGTTGGAGTTACGAATCGATCACCATAATTGGAGGAACTGTGAAATATGGCCTTCAGCTCCTCCGGGGTCTTGCCCTCATAGAAGGGGGTGTTCCCTGTTTTGAGCATGATAGGGGTCTGGTAATCGGGGGCGTTTTCCCCCGTTACGTTGTCGTTGGTCTCGGGGATGGCATCCAGGGATTCAGCGACCTTCTGGCTTTCCAGCTGATCCTCGTACTGCCCGCGGCGGGAGCAGCCTGCAAGGGACGAAGCGGCCAGGATGGCGGCCAGGATCATGAGTAGAGCTTTTTTCATGGTATGGTTTTCCTTTCTTGATTCATTCGTTGGGCAAAATGATCTCGTACATCCGCTCGGGGTCGTTGATATCCACCATCACCACGGTGCCGTCCGCCAGAGTCAGCTTGCCCGTGACGGTATAGCCGTACTCGTCGGCGGTGTAGATCTCCCACTCTGTGATAGGCTGGCAGGTACCATCGTAGAGGAAGAACTGCTTCTGTTCTTTGCCTGCCGTGACCACGGCGTAGCGGTCGTAGGCGGGATCGGCGTGGAGGGTGGTGACGCTGATACCGGGCTTCATGTCCGTACCGTACTTGTAAAGAAGCGTGCGGTAGGACAGGCGGAAATCGTCATCACTCAGATCGTCAAACAGGTGGGCGCGGGCTTGTGCGGCTTTTTCACGGAGGGCGGACAGCTTTTGTGCGTGGATCTCGGCGTCCACCTCTGTCCCCTCGGCGTAGCGGTAAGCCCCCAACAGGACAGGGCGGTAGGCGGCGTTGAGGTTGACGTTGCCGGGTCCGCGGGAGGTGCTGTAGTAGGTCTTGTTCTCGCTGACGGTGGTGAGGTCAAGGCCGCCGATGTAGATACTGCCACCGCCCTTGATGCTCCCTTCGCTGTCGGTGATGGTGAAATCCACGAAATTGTCCTGTACACAAGCGCGGGGATAGCAGGGGTATTGCCACAAAAGCACGGTATCCTCGGTCATCGTCACCGACTGCCCGAGGCGGGCAAGCTCCTCTTTGCTGTTTACGTTGAGGAATTCATTGGCCATTTCATAACCCGACTCGTTGCTTTTCGCGATATGCCAGTAGGGGCGGCCGTTCAGCTCCTGCTGAAGGGCCTCGACAAGGGCTCCGTCGGCACTTGGCGTGACCGTAATGGTCTCCCCGTCACGGCAAGTGAAGCGGAGCAGGATGAGCCGCTCCCCCATGATGGCGCGGACGGCATCCACCGAGACCGAGGGATCGGGCAGGGTATAGCCGTCCCCCTCGTCAAAGCCTCGGCTTGCGCTGAGCCGCTGTACCTTGACAATGGTGGGATCCTCCACCCACTCCGCGTCGGGGGAAAGGGGGCTCTGGGTCTCGGGGGGATCTGTCGCCACCCCGGGGTCGGAGCGCAGGGCGGGCAGGAGCACGGCTACCATACCAACAGCCAAAATAGCGACACAGGCGGCTACGATCAGAATTCGCTTCATGAGCAAACCGTGGCGGTGCTTTCTGAACACAGCCTCGGGATAAGCGGCCATGAGGACGTATTTCTCATCCAGATGCTCGGTGAGGCGGCGGGCTTTATTCTGTTTCATATGGATATCCCTCCCTTATGAGATGCTCGCGGAGCTTGCCCCGCATGACGAACAGACGTTGGTAGATGTTGTTTTCGGTATAGCCGCTCATTTTGGCGATGGCGCGCACCGAATCCAGATACCAGTAGCGGCGGGTGAAGATGACGGCGTCACGTTTGGAAAGTGTGTCCATAAATTCAGATAGGATGCGGTGAAGCTCTGTACTTTGCTCACCGTCGGGGAGGGCGATATCCTCTACATACTCGCCCAACTCGGACAGGGGTACGCAAGCCTCCTGTGGGATTCGCTTGGCGGCGGAATCACGCTCGCGGCGGTTGAGGGCGATGTGGCGGACGACAGTCAGAGCATAGGACAGCAGGGACGCGGGACGGTTGGGGGGAATGGATTCCCAGATCTTCAGATAGGTGTCGTTGACGCATTCCTCGGCATCCTGGTCGTTATGGAGTACGTTCTTGGCAATGCGCAGACATGAGCGTCCGTACTTGGCTTGGAGCTGTGCGAGCCCATCCTCGGAGCGAGCAAACAGCAGACCAATGATCTCCTCATCGCTGAGGGGAGGTCGGGGGACGGCGGTGGTCACGGGGATCACTCCTTTCATGTAGATTTTGTCCTTCACTTATGATGACAGATTTTCGGGGATGTTTCTTAGGAAAATTCTTGATCTTTTAAAAATTTTTTCGGTTTGTACCGATTATAGCATACTTCACCGTCGCAAAAAATACCCCATCGGCACAATTTTTTGGGGGCGCAAAAAAGAACAGCCGCCAAGCGACTGCTCAGCGGCTGTTCGGTAATTCATTCTTCCTCTTTGGGTAGCTCCAAAAAGGTCACGGTGCCGTTTTGGAGATCCACCAGGGCGTGGCAAACCATCATCGTCTCCTCTCCCACAAATTCTTGATTGTAAAAATTCTTGCATGTTTCATGCGTATTGAAGTTGATATAGATGACTTCACCGTCCATTTCCATTTGATTGATGCGGACGGGAATGCCTTTGTAGGTCAATTGGAATACACATTCTTCGGGAGATCTATCGGAATCAACAGAAACACGGTAGATTTTTCCCGCTTTTTGGGTATCGGCATCATAAAGTCGACCAACGCCCGGTCTCGCTGAAATTTGCCAAGTATAGGTATAGTAATCCTTCAGCGGATCGTTTTCCATCTCCTCATCAGACAAATCACGGGTGTAATACAAAAACGAACCCGAGAGACAAACGGCACCGTATAAGTCGTTCAGTATGTACCGCTCGCCCGTCTGCATGTTATACGAATAACGTCGAACCGAGGATGCCCCGCCCGTACGGTCTTTCAGAATCAAATATTGGTCGTTATACTGATCAATGAAACCATTCTCCCAAAACAACTCAGACGTTTCAAAGGACAGGTCGGTTTTGTAGAGGGTGTATCTGTCTTGTCGAGTGGAATAATAGATTTGATCGTTTATAATTTTCACAAGATCTATGTCCAGATCCCCCGAAATGATCCTTTCTTCATTGGTGTTCAGATCCAAGGTGTACAGCGATCCAACAGACTCTGTGTTTACATAACGTCTCCAATAAATATAAAGCACATCATCCTTTTCATAAACTACCTCAACCGTATCACGATACACCTGACCGTCCAATCTGTAATAAGCAACATCCTTGATCTGTTCCATGTGATTGCGTTGGAAGTCGCAACGAAATATCCCGTATTCATCCAAACCGGGACTTGCCATAACATAGATGTATTCATCGCTTACATATTGAATATCGATAGTACCAAACCATATACAATCCTCGCCATCACACAGAGGATCACTGCACCATCTGCTGAAATTGCCTGTCAGCTTGTTATAAAAATATGGAATCTGAGTGTCGCTACCGTCATAGACACGACCCGAAGGTAACATGTTCGGGAACATTCTTATTTTTCCGGTGTTTTTGAAAATAGAGTTCAAATCTTCAAGCGTTTTTCCCTCGTAAAAGGGTGTGTTTCCCGTTTTCAGTATAACAGGCGTCGCGTAATCAGGCGAACCCTCACCCGTAATATTGCCGTTGGTCTCGGGTATAGCGTCCAGGGATTCAGCTTCCTTTTGGCTTTCCAGCTGATCCTCGTACTGCCCGCGGCGGGAGCAGGAGGTGAGCAGGAGGGTGGCTGTCAAAATGATGAGTAACGCTTTTTTCATGGTATCGGGTTCCTTTCGTATTTTGATGGTTTCATGGGGGGTTACTCCTCCTTGGGTAGCTCCAAAAAGGTCACGGTGCCGTTCTGAAGATCGACAAGTCCGTGGCATACCGTTTTTTCCTCATCATTAGCAAATTCTTGGTTGTAATAGTTCTTGCACATTTCATAGTTATGGAAGGTGATATATATGACATCCCCATCCATTTCAATTTCTTTGATACGAACAGGAATACCCTTATAAGTTAGCTGAAACACACATTCCTCAGAGGCATAATCGGCACCGACATGAATGCGGTAGATCTTTCCTGCACTTTTAACCTTGGCGTCCTCAACACGAATAACAGAACTACCCGGTCTTGCCTCGCGTTGCCATGTATAGGTATAGTAATCCGTCAAAGGATCATTTTCTATTTCATCCTCAGTCAAATCGCGCATATAATACACATATTCACCCGACAAATAAATATCACCAAGTATATCGTTCATTGCACACTGTTCACCGGTTTTCAGGTTATATGAATACCGACGAGACGATGAACCTCCTGCCGAAGCCTCCCGCACAATTAAATAATGATCGTTGTATTGTTCAATGACAACATCTTTCCAAAATAACTCCTGGTTCTCGAAGGAGAGGTTGGTTTTATACAAAGTATATGGTTCTTTCCGCGTTGAATAGAAAATCTGATCCTGCACAATTGTTACAAATTCCAGATCCAAATTCCCCGAAATAGTTTTTTCTTCATGGGTATTCACGTCGTAAGTATAAAGTGTATGAACAGAGTTCGTGTTTACATAGTGAGTCCAACAAATGTAAAGCACATCATCCTTTTCGTAAACCACCTTAACCTCGTCGCGATAAGCTCGACCGTCTGCGCTGTATATAGCAATATCCTTGATTTTTTCCATGTTATTACGCCGAAAGTCACAACGATACAGCCCATACTCATCCATACCCGTGTCAGCCATAAAATAAATATACTCATCCGATACATATTGAAGATACAGTGTACCCGTTTCCCATATGCAGCCCGCCCCGTCACATAGAGGATCGCTACACCATCTGCTGAAATTACCAGTCAGCTTATTATAGAAATATGGGATTGGGGTATCGTTGCCGTCGTATATGCGGCCTGTGGGTAACATGTTCGGGGAAAAGGAAATTTTACCTGTGTTTTTGAAAACAGTTGTTAAATCATCAAAAGTTTTCCCCTCGTAAAAGGGTGTGCTTCCTGTTTTCAGCATGACGGGGGTTGCATAATCGGGGGCGCTTTCGCCCGTAATATTGTTGTTTGTTTCGGGGATGGCATCTAAGGATTCAACTTCCTTTTGGCTTTCCAGTATGTCCTCGTACTGCCCGCGGCGGGAGCAGGAGGCAAAATTGACACAGAAAAGTATAGTGGCTAAGGCTATGAGCAACACTTTTTTCATGACTTTAATTCCTTTCTTCAGTCAAATATTTTAAAGTATTTTATTTTGTAGGCGGGATGATCTTGTACATGCAATCGGGATTATTTATATCTACTAGTACGACAGTGCCGTCCTCCAATGTCAATTTGCCTGTTACTGTATGGCCGTACTCGTCGGTAGTGTAGGTCTCCCATTTCGTTATACGCTGACATATTCCATCGTAAAAGAAAATTCTCTTAACATCTTGCCCTATAACCACATAGGAATATTGATCGTATGATACATCATGGTGAAGAATTCCTGTAAACACACCATCATCTATTTCATTTTTGTATTCATATAAAAAAGCACGATAAGAGAGCTTAAAATAATCCTCGCTCAAATCATCAAATAACCTTTCACGAACGACTGAGGCCTTTTCGTGCAATGCTTCCAAATTGCTTGCGTGCGTAACTTTATCCACTTTACTCTCCTCGATATATCGATAAGAACCCAATATGACGGGGCGGTATGAAGCGTTGAGACGTATATTAAGTGTATTTGTATCTCTCCCTCCGTAATACGTCTTATTCTCGCTGACCGTGGTAAGATCCAGTCCACCGATATAGATGCTGCCGCCCCCTGTAATATTCCCCTCTCTGTCGGTAATTGTAAAATCCACAAAATTGTCCTCAACACAGGGACGCGGGAAGTCGGGGTACTGCCACAGGAGCACAGCATCTTTTGTAATCGTAACAGCCTGTCCTAAATAGGTGAGGTTGTCCTGCGTGTTCACCCTCAAATATTCTTCTGCGAGATGATATTCCGCTGCTTCTTCATTCCAAATCGACCAGTACAATTTCTGGTTGATCTCCATCTGTGCTACCTCGAAAAGAGCACCGTCTGCACCTGGAGTTACAGTGATGCTTTCACCTTCTCTACAATGGAAACTTAAAAGAATGAGCCTCTGTCCCAGATATCTCTCGGTATTTACAGTAATTGTATTGTCATTTGTCGTGGTCATGTTTTTAATATCAAAGCTCTTGCTAACACTTAGCCTCTGTACCTGCACAATGGTGGGATCCTCCACCCATTCCACATCAGACGGAGGATGGTTTGGTGCGTCCGTCTCGCCGGGTCTATCTCCCGTCACCATGGACAATCCTACCACGCCCATAACCACAAGACTTGCGCACAGCAAGGTCAGGCAGGCACATAATAGCACCACACGGCGAAACCTTTCAGTACGTCTATTGACGGTCGGCCGCATCATTTTTTCACGGTTGCGCAAAGCATCCTCCAAAAGCCTTTCATCAAGACCGCTCAATATCTCGTATTTCTTTTCATGCTTCATACGTAAATTCCCTCCTTCTTCAAATACTCTCGCAATTCATCCCGCATACGGG
>JAGAIH010000280.1 GCA_017626655.1 Clostridia bacterium
ACTCAGATTCTCTTTGATGACTAGCTCGCACACTTTGATCTTGAAGTCTCTGCTGTACGTTCTTCTCATGGACTCACCCCTTTCCAAGTTAATTATACCATTAACTTCTCGGTTTGTCCACTTTTATTATACAACTTTCGTTTCTATATCTTGTATCTTGTATCGGCCGAGCTTGCTCGGCGCGTATCTTGTATCTGTCTGCTGAGCTATGCTCAGCGATAAACCCAAATTTGAAATCAACCTACTACAAGGAGAACATATACATGAACGAACTCATCCAGATCCTCACCGAGCTCCACGACGACGTGGATTTCACTACCGAGACCGGCCTTATCGAGAACGGCATCCTCAATTCCCTGGACATCGTCAGCATCATCACCGAGGTCAGCGACCGCTTTGACGTCACCATCCCCGCCGAGGAGATCATGCCCGAGAATTTCGACTCCGCCGAGGCTCTGTGGGCCCTCATCTGCCGCCTGGACGAGGACTGATCCCGTGACTCTCACCTCATTCCCCTTCCTGCTCTTCGCGGCGGTGACGGTGCTGCTCTACTACCTCGTTCCAAAGCGGGGGCAGTGGATCGTCCTGCTCACCGCAAGCGGACTCTTTTACGCCGCGGCGGGAGGGTGGTATCTGCCCTTCATCCTGGTAACGATTCTCACCACCTTCTTCCTGGCGAGAGTGATCGAGCGCCGCGCCAAGGCCGACGAGGACTACATAGCCGCCCACAAGACCGACATGGACAAGGATGCCCGCAAGGCCTACAAGGCGGCGGGGAAGAAGAAGCGCTTCCGCATTTTGGTGGCGGGGCTGATCCTCAATTTCGGCATCCTGGCGGTGCTGAAGTATACGGGCTTTACCGTGTCCATCGTCAACGATATCCTGGGGCTGTTCACCGCAAGCACCTTGACGGTCCCCTCCCTCATCCTGCCCCTGGGCATCTCCTTCTACACCTTCCGCTCCACGGGCTACCTCATCGACGTCTACCGTGGCAAGGCCAAGGCGGCAACCAATCTCGGCAAGTACGCCCTGTTCATCTCCTTCTTTCCCGCGGTCATGCAGGGGCCTATCTGCCGCTATAACGATCTGGCGGATCAATTCGATACCCCCCACCGCGCCGCGTGGGATGACCTCTCGGCGGGACTTCTGCGAGTCCTCTGGGGCTTCTTCAAGAAGCTGGTGGTGGCGGACACCCTCATGGGCGCGGTCAAGACCATCGTAGGGACCCCCGAGGACTTCGGCGGGATGTACGTCCTGCTCCTCATCATCCTCTACTCCGCCGTCATCTACGGGGACTTTACGGGCGGCATCGACATCACCATCGGCCTCTCCCGTATGCTGGGTCTGAGGCTCACCGAGAACTTCAACCGCCCCTTCTCGTCGCGCTCCACCGCCGAGTACTGGAACCGCTGGCACATCACCATGGGCTCCTGGTTCACCGACTACGTCTTCTACCCCCTGTCCATCTGCTCCTCCATGCAGAAGCTCACCAAATGGAGCCGCGCCCATCTGGGTAAGGCTATCGGTATGCGGTTCCCCGTGTACCTCGCCACCCTCGTGACGTGGTTTTTGACGGGCCTGTGGCACGGAGCGTCCTGGAATTTCATCGTCTGGGGCGTGCTCAACGGCGTCATCATCCTGATCTCCCGTGAGTGCGAGCCGCTGTACAAGAAGTTCCGTGAGCGGTTCCCGAAGCTCACTTCCTCCGCCTTTTACGGTGGCTTCATGTGTGTCCGCACCTTCTTCCTCATGGGTGCCGTCCGCATCCTGGACTGCTACCGCGACGTGCCCGTGACCTTCAAGGCCTTTGCCTCCATGTTCTATGACTTTTCCCATCGGGGCGACCTCCTCGACGGCTCGGTCATGGACAAGCTGGGCATCACCCTTCCCGTGTGGGTGCTGGTGGGTCTTGCGACCCTGCTGATCTTCTTTGTCAGTCGCGCGGGCAAGGACACCCCCGTCGCCGACCGCCTCTCCAACCGTCCCGTTCTGTGGACGCTGGCCGCTCTGGGTCTGGCCGTCACGGTCATGATCTTCGGCAGCTACGGCATCGGCTTTGACGCGGGCGACTTCATCTACGGACAGTTCTAAGGGGGTACGGATATGGAAAACACAACGATCAAGACCCCCAAAAAGACTTTGTGGCTCCGCGCTCTCTGTATCGCGATCGCCCTGGCCATCCTCGCCGCCATCCCTGCGGTGCTGACCCCCACCCTCATGCCCAAGTATCTGTCGGCCTCCAAGGAGGGAAGCCTCACCGAGGAATACTACGGCGCGGTGGCCGAGACCAGCCACGACGTGCTGTTCGTGGGCGACTGCGAGATCTTCGAGTCCTTCGTCCCCGCTATCCTGTGGGAGGAATACGGCATCTCCGCCTACCTCCGCGGCGGCGCCCAGCAGTTGGTCTGGCACTCCTACTACCTGCTGGAGGATGCCCTCCGCTACGAGACCCCCAAGGCGGTGGTCTTCAACGTCTACGCCCTCAAGTACGGCGAGCCCCAGAAGGAGGCCTACAACCGCATGGCATTGGACGGTATGGAATGGTCAAGCGTCAAGGCCGAGGCCATCCGCGCTTCTATGACAGAGGAGGAGGACTTCCTCACCTACCTCTTCCCCTTCTTCCGCTACCACAGCCGATGGAGCGAGCTGACCTCCGAGGATTTCGCCTACGCGTGGCGGGATAAGCCCCTTGTCTCCGACAGCGGCTACCTCATGCAGACGGGGATCGTCCCCGCCGACACCCAGGCCGACTACACCCCTGAGCAGCTTATCGACTACACCCTCCCCGCCACAGCCATGGCCTATCTGGACAAAATGCGTACCCTCTGCGCCGAAAAGGGCATCGAGCTGATCCTGGTCAAGGCCCCCACCAACTTCTGGCGGTACCATTGGTATGACGAGTGGGATCAGCAGATCGCCGACTACGCCGCCGAGCATAGCCTGGCTTACTACAACCTCATCCCCAAGTCCGCCGAGATGGGCCTGGACATGGCCACCGATACCTACGACGGCGGCGCCCACCTCAACGTCTACGGCGCGGAAAAGCTCACCCGCTATTTCGGTGAGATCCTCGCAAAGGACCACGCCATCCCCGACCGTCGGGCCGAGAGCCACACCGCCGCCGTATGGCAGGGACGGGTGGAGGCCTACTATGACCGTAAGACGGCTATGGAAGGCGAGACGAAAAAGCAGTAAATTGCAGTTTATCGAACTGTTTGACGGAACAGATCAGTATGTTTCTC
>JAGAIH010000281.1 GCA_017626655.1 Clostridia bacterium
CCGCGGAGTCTTTCTCCGTATCGCGCGGAGAGAATACCCCGAGGCTGACGGGGACTGGATACAGGAATGCCTGACCGCCTACGACCCCGTAACCGGCTACAGCTATGTCCACGAGACCGAGCGCAAGGCCGCCCGACTGGGGGAGGCGCTGGCGGCGGCGGTCTCGGCGGGGATGGCCACCTCCAAGGCTGTGGACGAGGCTCTGCGGCTGTGGTCAAATATGGTGACGCAATACGCCATTGAGATCACCGACGAGGCGCGGAGAGCCGCCATGGAGGAGGACGGCGTTACCAACGTGGAGTGGATCTCCCGCGAGGACGGCCGCCGCTGTAAGATCTGCAAGGACCGCCACGGCAAGATCTACCCAATCCGCAAGGTACCGCCCAAGCCCCATATTGGCTGTCGGTGCTACCTGATACCCGCACGAAAGGAGGATGGATCCGCTTGAATCATTCCGAAGCTCTGCCCGATGCCTTTGACAGCGAGACCCTGTCCGAGATCGGGCGCATCCTGAAGGACGGGAACACCGTCGAGCTGAAGCTGGAGCGCGGACAGCTGGTGATCGTGGAGATCAAACGCCGCGCCAAGATCAAAAAGCCCCTGCAATCGGGCAGAGGAACATAGTCGATCGGGACTGTAAGTATTTTTCTTGCAGTCCTATTTTTTTAAGGAGGATATACCATGAAGATCAATACCGCAAGCATCGAGGGCTACGCGGGCATGACCGCCGAGCAGAAGGTCGCCGCTCTGGAGGGCTTCGAGCTGGACGCCGTGCCCACCGATACCTACAACACCCTCAAGAACGCCCACGACGACTTCAAGGGCAAGTACGAGGATCTGCTCCCCGAAGATCAGCGCAAGGAAAACGAGCTGAAGGCCCTGCGCCGTGAGAGCGCCATCAACAAGCACACCGCCACCCTCACGGGTCAGGGCTGGACCGCCGAGCTGGCCGGCAAGGCCGCCGCCGCCCTGGTGGACGGCAAGATGGAGGACTTCTTCGGCTTCCAGAAGTCCCACGACGACACTCGCAAGGCGCAGATCGAGGCGGATCTCTTGAAGGGAACGCCCAGACCCCAGGGCGGGAACAACAATCAGCCCACCGACTACACCAAGCAGATCGAGGAAGCGCAGGCACGGGGTGACTTCACCACCGTTGCCATGCTGACCCGTAAGGCCCAGACCGAAAACAAGTAATTTTTACAGAAAGGAATCATAAACCATGGAAAACACCGCAACCTCTTTCGACCTTCTCAACTACTCGGGTATGCTCTTCTGTAAGGGCAACGTCAAGACCCCCTTCTCCACCATGATCGGCGGCAAGAGCCGCGAGGCCAAGGGCTGGAAGTTCCATACCTCCCTGGGCTACGATCCCGGCGGCGGCACCTCCCAGCCCGCCATCAGCGAGGCCGCATCGGTCAAGGCTCCCGAGCCCAATCACGTGGGCCGCACTCCCAATTCCAACGTCTGCCAGATCTTCCAGGACAGCGTGTCCATCACCTACGGTAAGCTCTCCTCCCAGGAACAGCTTTCGGGCGTGAATCTCGCCGGTGCCGCTCCCAACCCCGCAAGCGAGATCGACTTCCAGGTGGCCCAGACTATGATCCGTATCAGCAAGGACATCGAGTACACCTTCCTGAACGGTGTCTATCAGGAGAGCACCGACAAGAACACCCCCTACAAGACCCGCGGTATTCTGAACGCCATCGAGTCCAACGTCATTACTGCCGGCGGTAATGGTCTGACCTACTGGCAGGTCGCCCGCCTCCACGCCATGATCTCGGGCGCGGGCGGCAATCCCGACGGTCTGGTGCTCATGGCCAACCCTATCCACATCCTCCAGTTCAACGGCGACGCCAAGGCCAATGGCCTGACCGTTGTGGAGAACTCCCGCAACATCAACGGCATCAACGTGACCTCCATCATGACCCCTACCGGCCTCATCGGTATCGCGGGTAACTACCATATGCCCGTGGGTCAGACCATGCTGTTCGATCCCGCCATCTGCGCTCCCGCCATGCTTCCCGTTCCCGAAAAGGGCAACTTCTTCCTGGAGCCTCTGGCCAAGTCCGGCGCATCCGAGGACTACCAGATCTACGGTCAGGCAGGTCTGGACTACGGTGCCGAGTGGTATCACGGTAAGATCACCGGCCTCGCCACCGAGTTCGACGAGACCGAGTATCAGCGCAAGGTCTACGTGACCGGCGGCACCCTGAATATGACTACTACCGCCGCTGCCGTAAGCGAGGGTGAGTGATCCTCTGACCTCCACCCCCACAGAAAGGACCGCCCATGCTGCAAGATCTCAAACGACTGACAAACGAGGATGATGAGGCGCTTCTGCGGGTCTACCTGCGGGCCGCCACCGACGCCGTCCTCCGTCGTCTCTACCCCTTCGGTCCCGCTCCCGCCGACGTCCCCGCCGCATACCGTGCCCGCACCGTGGAGATCGCGGTCTATCTCTACGGCAAGCGCGGCGCGGAGGGAGAGACCGCCCACAGCGAGGGTGACGTCTCCCGCTCCTACGAGTCTGCGGGGATCCCCGCCTCCATGCTGTCGGATATCCTTCCCTTCTGCGGGATGCCCAAGTGAGGTGACGGCATGAGATGTCTGGAACGCAACAAGCGGGAGATCCACTACGCCCTTTGCGAGGGGATGACCGTTACCGACCGCGGCGAGGAGTCCCCCGCATACGGTGAGCCCGTCTCCCTTCGCATTCACGTATCCAACGGCACCTCCACGGGGGGTGCCATCGGCCCCGAGAGCCACGGCAAGCAGGCCGACAGCATCCGTGTGCTGATCTCGGACAAGCCCCTTCCCTTTGACCGCAACACCGTCTTCTGGATCGACCGCGCCCCCGTGAGCGGCGAGGGGGAGCCCGTCCCCCACGACTTCGTCCTCTGCGCCCCGCCTCTGCGGACACCCAACGGGTACTCCTACCGCCTCCGACTGGTGGGTGATGCCTATGCCTAAAAGGGTACTGCGTGTCGGTCTCCACGAGCTGGACAAGGCCGTGGCCGAGGTGGAGCGCATGGAGAGATCCGTCAAGGACGGGGTGGATCACCTCGTCACCCTCCTCTCCCAAGCGGGGGTGGAGATCGCCTCGGCAAGGCTCATGGCCTACGGGGCCATCTCCACGGGTGAGCTGGATATCAGCCTCCGCTACCTGATCTCGGAGGACGGCACGCGGGGGGATCATCCGCACCGACAGCGACCACGCCGCCTTCGTGGAGTTCGGCACCGGCGTGCGGGGCGCGTCGGCTCCTCATCCCACTCTTCCGTGGGCCTACGATATTCACGGCCACGGGGACAGCGGTTGGTGGTATCCCACCGACGCCACCGACCCCAACCCCACCAAGCGTCAGGCTCCCGACGGCACCTTTTGGGCATGGACCAAGGGTATGCCCTCCCGCCCCTTTATGTACGATACCGCGCGGGAGCTGGCGGATCGGGTGGTCGAGACTGCAAGAGAGGTATTCAAGACATGAACGATATCGAACCCGCCGTATTCACGGCCATCAAGGAACTGTTCGCCGCCCTCGGAGCCACCGCCTGCCACGGTAGGGTGACGGTGCGCTCCACCTTTCGCGGTGTGACCGAGGATCTTCCCCTCTGCACCGTGGAGGAGACCGACAGCGCCGTCCACACCCCCACCCTTGACTCGGGCGGCAAGGAGAACCACACCCGCCTGACCTATGAGGTGAGCATCTACTCCAACAGCAAGACCGACAAACGAGGGGAAGCCCGCGCCATCCTGTCCGTCGCCGACGGCATACTGCGAGGCATGGGCTTTATCCGTACCTATTGCAGACCCACCCCCAATCTGGCCGACGCCTCCATCTTCCGCCTGACCGCCCGATACGAGGGCGTGCTGGGGACGGACGGTGTGATGTATCGACCGTAAAATTCCCGAAAGGAGTTCACAATCATGGAAAAAACCACCAGTCTGACCTTCCTGTTCCACTCGTCCACGGCGGAGGGTGAGTTCAAGAAGCTCATTGACATCACCTCCTATCCCGACCTCTTCTCCCCTCCCGAGAAGCTGGACGTGTCGGATCTCTCCTCCAACCAGAAGAAGTACGCCCCCGGTATGGTGGACGTCCCCGACATGGAGTTCGGCTACAACTACACCAAGGCCTCCTACGATTCCGTCAAAGAAAAGGAGGACGCCGAGGGCTTCTACCGGATCCGCTTCGGCGAGAACGGCGAGTTCGGCGCGTGGCAGTTCCCCGGCAAGCACTTCGCCACCCCCACGGGCGGCGCTGTGGGCGAGACCCGCAAGGGCAAGCTCATAATCTACCCCGCGGGTGAGATCAAGCCCGTCACGGTGAACGCCGCCAATACCAACAGTCAGGAGGGATGATCCATGGCCAACAAAAAGATCACCTTTGACTACGGCACGGGCCACTATACCCTGGAATTCACCCGCGCCTCGGTGAAGCAGATGGAGCAGAACGGCTTTGACATGAGTCGGCTGGAGGGTCAGCCCATGACCATGCTGACCGCCCTCTTTGAGGGTGCCTTCATTGCCAATCACAAGCGAACCTTCGCCAACAAG
>JAGAIH010000282.1 GCA_017626655.1 Clostridia bacterium
AAAAACATAAAAAGTCTTGCCTTCCCCGCGGGGGAAGGTGCCGACCAGCTCCTGCGGCGGGAGGCGGATGAGGGTGGATCGTGTCACCGCATCTTCCGTCAGACAACAGACCTATAAACTGCAATTTTCCCACAAAAAAACGCACCGTACCCCCGTACAGTGCGTTTCCTCATATCATTACTCGGCAATATCCTTCACAACCTCATACACCTTCCAATCCGTCCTCTGCCAAGCCATGGGGGATACCGAGATATACCCCGCGCGGACGGCGTCGATGTCGATGGTCAGGTCACAGCGGTCGTATTCGATGGGCGCGCCCACCTGCATATACAGGTCGTTGCCCCGATACTCAAAGGCGTCGGAGTAGAATTCTCCGCCCTGATGGGTCACGCGGATGCCCTTGGGGGTGGCCTCGCGGGGGAAGTTGACGTTGTACAGCAGCCCCTTTTCCAGAAGCTTGGTGCGCTCCATGAAGTCCCACCAGGCGTCCAGCATACCCAGGGCTTCATCCAGCGTATCCACGTCGGTGGACAGAGCCACCGAGGGGATCCCCAGCCGTCCGCCCTCGTTGATGGCGCCCACGGTGCCCGAGTAGGCGATGTCGTCCCCCAGATTGTACCCGCGGTTGATGCCCGACAGGATGAGGTCGTAGGTCACCCCCAGGCCCGTCACGCCGAAGCGCACGCAGTCGGCGGGGGTGGAGTCCATGGCCCAGATCTCCATATCGGGGGCGATGAAGACCTTCTTGATCTCTCTGGGCTGGGTGAAGTCGATGGCCTGGCTCTTGCCGCTCTGCTCGAACTTGGGGACCACGCAGGTGACCTCTCCCAGCTTCCGCGCCCAGCGGATGAGGTGGGGCAGGGCGGCGGCGTTCATGCCGTCGTCGTTTACAATCAGTATCCTCATAGCCAGCCCTCGTTGTTGGCCTTATAATCAGCCAATCTTTCGTCAGCATCGGCGATCAGTGCCTTCATCTCCTTGCGGCCATGGACCGTAGCGCCGCTGGCGCAATCGTGACCGCCGCCGCCGTACTTCTCGGCCACCTCGTTGATGGTCACGAAGCGGGAGCGCAGACGGACGCGGATAGAGCCGTCGTCGGCCTCGATGAAGGCGATCCAGATCAGGCTGTCCTTGATGGAGTCCATGTACCCCACGCAGGCGCAGGCTTGCTCGAAGGTCAGCTTGAAGCGCTTTCTGGTGGCGCGGTTGATGTAGATGTAGGCCACCCCATGCTCACTCATCTTCATGCGGTCGTAGACGTAGGCCTGGAGCTTGAGGGAGTTGAAGTCCTTCATGTATAGGTGGGCGTAGAGATGGTCGGTGTCCACCCCCTCGTCCAGAAGCATCCCCGCCAGCCGCATGGTCTCACCCGATACAGAGCGGAAGCGGAACCGCCCCGAGTCGGTGACCATGCCCGCGTAGATGAGGGTGGCCGACTCCACGTCGATCTTCAGCTCGTCCTTGAAGGCGGCGTAAAAGGCGGCGATCATCTCACAGGACGAGGAGCGATGCTCCTCCACCCACTGGTAGTCGCCGTAGGTCTCCTTGGGGATGTGGTGGTCGATCTTGCAAAGCTCCTTGCAGAGGGAAAAGCGGGGATTGGATACCCGATCCGAGGTGGCGGTGTCGATGACGACGCCCAGAGCCTCGGCGTAGAACTCGTCGGGCCTTGTCTCGTCCTCGGAGCCAAGGAAGCCCACGTAGTCGGAGTAGTCGCTGTTGTTGACAATGATCTCTTTGGCCGGGTAGGTCAGCCGCAGGATCCCCCGCAGGCCCAGGGTGGAGCCCACGGCGTCTCCGTCGGGACGCTTGTGACGGAAGATCACGATGCGGTCGTATTCCTTGATCTTCTCAAAGATCAGCTTCATCTGCTCGTTCATGCTTCAGCCTCCGAAAGAGAATTGAGATCCTCCAGAAGCCGCATGGCCTCGGCCCGATCCTTCAGTGTACAGCCGCTGGCCTTCTGGTGGCCGCCGCCGCCGTACTTCTCGGCAATGGGATTGATGTTGTACTTGCCCGAACGGATCTCGCACAGCACTCCGTCGGCGGTCTCGGTGAAGTTTACCCAGGAGTCGATGCCGCGGATCTCCCCCATGGTGTTGACCATACCGCGGGAGATGGTGAAGCTGCTGACCCCGCTCGCCAGATGGCTCTCGGTTTCGGCGCGGTCGGTGTAGATGTAGGCCACGCGGTGAGGGGTGGTCTGAATCTTCAGCACGAATTTCGCGCGGAGCTGGATGAAGGCCAGATCATCGGAATAGAGATTGCGGAAAATGTCGGCGGTGTCAAAGCCGCGCTCCATGAGAAAGGCGGCCATGGTATGGGTCTGGGCGTTGGTGGAATCGTAGCGGAAGCGGCCCGAGTCGGTGATCATACCCGTGTAGAGGAGCTTGGCGGCTACGGGGGATACGGTCAGCCCGCACTCCTTGGCGAAGGCGGTGACCAGGCCGCAGCAGCTCTCGAAGGAGGTGTCGGTGACCTCCACGCCGCAGATCTCCTCACAGAAGATGTGGTGATCCATGCGGGCGGTGGCGGCGGCGGTGGTGTAGCGCTCGTCGCAGATGAGGGCTTTGGCGGAGGTATCCAGCACCATGGCCAGCGCACCCTCGTAGGCCTCATCGGGGACTACGTCCATAGGCTCATCCACCATGAAGGCGTAGCGGTCGCTCATGTCGCCCACGACGAAAACCTCCTTGTCGGGGAAGGAATCCCGCAGAATGTGCTTAAGCCCCAGCTGACTGCCCAGGGCGTCACCGTCGGGGTTCTTATGTCGGTGGAGGATGATGCGGGGATACCGCACCACCAGCTCCAGAATCTGTTCAAACATATATCTCTCCTGAATTTTTGTGTTCGTGATTATGGGGAGGGGAAATTTCAAATTTGGGTTTGGCGGTGAGTTGAGACTCGTTCTCCGACCTTCCCCTCTGGGGAAGGGGGACCATCCGAAGGATGGTGGATGAGGTTTGTCGTATGGGTCAAAACATCTTGATGGGCCAGCGTTATCACCTCATCCGTCACCCGCCTAAAGGCGGGCGCCACCTTCCCCAAAGGGGAAGGTCATCTCGCTTCGCTCGAGAACGGGAGAACGCGCCGATAAACCCCAATTT
>JAGAIH010000283.1 GCA_017626655.1 Clostridia bacterium
CTCGAAGGCGGCCTCTCCGTCCTTGAAGCGGGCGAAGAAGTTGATCATCCAGGCCTGGGACCAGCCCACCTTATGGCATCCCGCGCCGCCCTCGCCGCCATAGGTCAATCGGCGGGTCAGGGTATTGCGGGCGGCCTTGAAGATCGCGGGGTCGGTCTCGTTGATCTGGTCGGCGGGGTGGAGGCCGAAGAGGGGGGAGACGTGGCGGTGGCCCGGCTCTACCTCGTCGTAGTCCCGTATCCACTCGCAGAGGATGCCGTACTTCTCGCTGACCCGCAGAGGGGGCAGACGGTCCAGGGTGGCCTTCAGCTCTGCGGCGAAGGCGGGGTCCTCCCCCAGGGCGTCACAGGCGTAGGCGGTGCGGGTAAAGAGGGCGTAGATAATCTCAAAGTCGATGGTAGCCCCGTGGGTCAGCATACTGCCGCGGCGGGTGCTGTCGGGCTCGGTGTAGAAGAAGCTGTTCTCGGGGGAGTTGCTGGGAGCGGTGGTGAGGTAGCCCTCGGGGGCCTCACAGAGGTAGTCCAGAAGGAATCGGCAGGAGCCCGCCAGGACGGGGTAGATCTGGCGGAGGTAGTCGCGGTCGGCGGTGAACTCATAATGCTCCCAGAGGTTCAGGCACATCCAGGGCCCCGCCATGGGGAAGAAGCCGCAATCCACCGAATCGTGGACGCCTGTGCGGCCGAAGACGTCGGTGGTGTGGTTGATGCACCAGCCTCTCGCACCGAACTCGTCGCGGGCGGTCTGCTCACCGAAGCGGCTGAGCATCTCCATGAAGTGGACCAGGGGCTTCACCGTATCCGAGCAGTTCCCCGTCTCGGCGGGCCAGTAGTTCATCTGGAGGTTGATGTTGGTGTGGTAGTCCGAGCCCCACGGGGGACGGAAGCCGTTGCACCAGATGCCTTGGAGGTTAGCGGGGAGGGTGGCCTTCATGCCCGAGGAGGTCAGAAGGAGGTAGCGGCCGAACTGGTAGTAGAGGGTCTGGAGGTCGGTGTCCACCCGCTCGCCCGACTTGACCTTTTCCAGGCGGATATCGATGGGCTCGTCCTCATAGCGGGGAGCGTCCAGCTCGAAGGTGAGGGCGGAGAAGAGCTTTCCAAAGTCTTTTTGGTGAGTGGACCTCACGGTCTCATAGTCGGCGGCCAAGAGCTGATCCATGCAGGAGGCTAGGGCGGCGCGGTAGTCGCGGGTCTCGTCAATGTCGAAGAGATCCACGTTGTAGTTGGTGGCGAAGGCACCGTAGACCGTCAGATAGGTGGCATCGGTGACCGAGACGTGGTCGTGATGCTCACGGACGGTGCCGTCCGAGATGACCTTGATCCGAGCGCCGAAGGACATACCCTCCCCGCCGTCGCCGTACTGGGGGTCGGGGGTATAGGTGGTGCGGCCGTTGAGCACCAGAGTATCGTGGGCGATAGCGGCGGTATAGGCGTCCTGTCCCCGCTTCATGGTGACGGTGCAGGAGAAGGGGGCGGTGGCCTTCACGCGGTAGCAGAGGGCGTCGTAGGCCTCGCTGACGAAGCACTCGCTGGCGTAAGCGGTGCTTCCCTTTTTCCAGAAGGCGGAGGCGGTGGCGGTGGACAGCTCCAGCGCCTTCTTATAGTCGGTGAAGTCGGTCTTGTCGGAATAGTCGATGAAGATCTCACCCAGGCTCTCGTAGAAGCGTACCCGGGGCGGGTCGGCCAGGAAGGTCTCGCGGCTGAGCTGCGCCGCCTCGGCCAGGCGGTCCTCAAAGATCAGCTCGCGGATTTTTTGGAGGTCGGCGGGAGTGGCATGGTTGGTCTCCCTGATCTGCCGTCCGCTCCAGAGGGATTCCTCGTTGATCTCGATGGTCTCACGATCGGGGCTTCCGTAGAACATGGCGCCCACGCGGCCGTTGCCCAGGGGGAGGGCGTGGATCCAGTCATTTCGGTAGCGGTCATACCACAGCTTGGTTGACATGGGTATTCTCCTTTCGGATATCAGGCGTTGAGGATCTCTTTCAGCTTCATGACGGCGTGGTCGAAGGCGGCGCGGTTATTCTCGAAATTGAGACCGCCCACCTCGCTTCTCTCCTGGCCTCCCTCCAGGGCCTTGAGGCCTACGAACTGGGCCAGGTGAGGCTCCAGAGTCAGGACCACACCGCCCTGAGCGGCGTAGAGGGGCAGATACTCGCGGAGGGCGCCGATGCCGTCGCCGGGGGGGACGATGTGGCCGTCGGGGGCGGCGTCCTTGATGTGGCAGTATTCCACGTAGGGGGCAAGCATCTCCCAGGCCTCCATGACGTCCTGGCCGCACTGGACGAAGTTAGCGGGATCGAAGACGGCCCGCAGGCGGGGGACGGCCTTATGGATGGCCAGGCAATGGGGGGCGTTCTCGCCGTAGATGCCCTTCTCGTTCTCGTGGCAGGGGATGACGCCCCGCCGGTCGCAGAGGTCGCAGAAGACGTTCAGACGGCGGCAGACCTCGTCGAAGTAGGCGTCGTCGCCGTTCGTGCCGTAAAAGGAGAAGAGGCGGATGCGCTTGGCCTCAAAGATCTCGGCCATGTCCAGAAGATGCTTAAACGTGGCGATATCCTGCTCGAAGTCACCGTTGATCTGGGTCTTGCCCGCGGGGGAGCCGATGGACCAGACCTTGATGCCCGCGGCGTCCAGCTCGGACTTGAATTGCAGGGCGGTCTCGCGGGGCAGGTCGGCGATATTGATACCGTCTACGCCGCGGATCTCCAGGTAGGGAATGGCGTTCTCGGTGAGAGCCTTGATCTGACCCGGGCGGTTGGCGTCGGCCTCGTCGGCAAAGGCGCAGAGCCGAATATTTAACATAGGATTCATGGTGCCTCCTTGTGTTTGCAGATTGTGGGCAAAGGGAGAAAAGTGAGGTCTTGATTTGCAAGATTCCCTTCCCTTACTGCACAAATTATAGCATATTTCACTTAATTTGTAAAGACTTTTGGGAGAATTCCCACAAAAAAACCGCGGCCCACAGGATCGTGAGCCGCGAGGGGCGTATGGGTTCAGCTTGCGGGGGAATAGGTGACGGTCGTATCCTCGGGCATCTCGCCGAGTCCCGCCCACAGGGCGATATTGTCCATGGTGCCGTTGATGGCGGCTCCTACCTTGAAGGCCAGGCCGCCCACGCCTGTCACGGTGTCCCAGTCAGCCGCTCCCGAGGCGTCGAGACGGGGCATACTGACGCAGACGAACTCGGGCATATCCGCAGTCTTCATGTAGATGATATTGCCCAGGTCGCGGTCGTGCTTGATGCGGATCGTGACCGTGATATTCCGGAAGTTGTCGATGGCGGTATCGTCCTGGATGGGGGTGTCGATGCCCAACAGCTTCTTGGCGATGGTGGTGCCCACGGCGGGGTCGTTTTCGGTGAGGTTACAGGCCAGATCCTCCGCGATATCCTTGACGTCATAGGTAGCCCACTTGCCGTATACGTGGCCCTGGTTATTGGCGTAGCCGCCGATGCGGAAATGGTAGGAATTGTAGGTGTCGCCGTAGTAGTCGGTGAGGAGGCAGATGTAGCGCTTGTAGTTGGAGGCGTCGAAGTAGGTGACGTCGTACTGGAGGGTGTAGTCGCCGTACTCGTTGATGGCATCCATGTACTCCTCGGTGAGCATGAGGGCGTAGCTGTCCTTTCCCTTGAAGCCCTCCTCGGGGCGGTAGTTGTTGACCTGAAGGGCGCCGTCCTTGATGGCCAGGTCGGCGGTCCAGTCGCTGTAGGCGTAGTCGTCGGCCACGGTCTGGATGATCCAGCCCAGCTCGGTAACGGTGTCGTTCAAATTGTCAATATCCCCGTAAGAGGAGAAGTCCTCGTAGTAGAGCATCATGCCGTCGGTGATCTCCACGGCAGGCTCGGTCTCGGGCTCAGTGGGAGCCTCGGTAGGAGCTTCGGTGGGCGCCTCGGTAGGGGCTTCCGTGGGTGCCTCGGTGGGCGCCTC
>JAGAIH010000284.1 GCA_017626655.1 Clostridia bacterium
CCAGGGCAACGCCTGGGGCAACTGGGATCCCGAGAAGTTCACCGTGGAGGATTCCGCCTTTGGCTTCGTGGTCATGGAGAACGGCGCCACCATCAATCTGGAGTCGGCCTGGGCCCTCAATATGCTGGACGTCCGCGAGGCAACCACCCTCATCTGCGGTACCAAGGCAGGCGGCGACCTGTATGATGGCGTCCGCATCAACGGCATCCGCAACAACGCCCAGTACCTCCTGAAGCCCAATCTGAATCCCCAGGGCGCGGCCTTCTACGAGGGCGCCAACGCCGGCGATCCCGCTTCCATGGAGGCGGCCCAGTGGATCAACGCCGTGGTCAATGACACCGATCCCTGCGTCCTCCCCGAGCAGGCCTACACCGTCACCCGCATTCTGGAGGGCATCTACGAGTCCGCCAAGACGGGTAAGCCTTACTACTTCGACTGATCCTTCCGTAAGCCTCCCCCCATGGGGGAGGTGGCACCCGCTCAAGGCGGGTGACGGAGAGGGTAAGCCCTCCTACTTCGACTGATCGCAAACCAACAAGAGCAAGGGGGCGGGCGACCGTCCCCTGCCCTGCATAAGGAGGTATAGACAGATGAAACGCTTTTTATCCCTCTTTCTGAGCCTGACTCTCCTGGCCGCAGGTCTTTGCGCCTGTACGCCTGGCGGACAGGGCACCGACACCACCGCCGAGGATACAACAGCTCCCGCCACGGGTGACGTCACCGAAGCGCCAACCGACACGCCTACCGACGGCGTTACCGAAGAGCCTACCGAGCCCCCCGCCGAGGTGGAGGCCGAAAAGCAAGCCGCTATGAAGGAAATCTATGACAGCACCCCCGTAAATCAGCTCCCCATCGGCGGCTGGTCTACCCCCGCCTCCGCCCTGCGGGACGGGTACACCGAGGTGGAAGGCAGCTACGATGCCGTCTGGCAGACCCTCGCGGAATCGGGGCTGAACTACATGATCACCCTGGAGGAATGGAGCTCGGGGTCGTGGCCGCTGGAGTCTCTGTCCTCCGCCAGAAAGGCGGGGATGAAGCTGTGGTACAACTGCGCGGGCATGGCCGCCGACTACAACGCCGAGAAGATATCCGCCCTGTTGAATTCCCCCGATGCCGACGCGCTGGGGGCGATCTACGTCAAGGACGAGCCCTCCTTCGACGGCATCGGTGAGACCGCCGACCTCATAGCCGCCGCGCGGGAGACCCTGGGGGATACTTCCCTGCCCGTGCTGGCCAATCTCCTCCCCACCTACGCCAACTCCTCTTGGGTGGGCGGCAACTACCGCAAGTACGTCTCCACCTATCTGGAAACCGCCAATCCCGATCTCCTCATGTTCGATTTCTACCCCTACCAGAAGGGTAGCGACAACCTCCCCAACCTGGCCGCCAACCTGGCCATCATCCGCGAGGAGGCGGCGGCCGCGGGAGTTCCCTTCTACGCCTACGTCCAGACCTCGGCGGACGGCACCTACCGCGAGCCCACGGTGGAGGAGCTGCAGCTCAACGCCCATCTGACCCTGGCCATGGGCGCCAAGGGCATCGCTTACTTCCTCATCTGTGAGCATTACGAGGGCTGGGCCTACTCCAACATGATCACCGCCAAGGGAGAAAAGACTCCCCTGTTCGACACGGTGCAGACCGTCAACGGGCGGCTGAACGCTATGAAGGGGGTGTATCTGGACTACGACTGCAAGGGCATGATCCTCTGCAACTACAAGGGTATGTCCAACGCCCTGTCCAAGGCGAAATGCACCACCGAGCTGGACTCCTACCGCTCCCTCACCGCCGCCTCCTGCAACCAGCGGGACAAGTTCGCCATCGGGTGCTTTGAGAACGCCGCGGGAGAGACGGGCTACTACATCGTCAACCTCAACTACAAGGGCGCGGGCACCGTCGAGCTTACCTTTGACGGCTCGGTGGACTACCGCCTGTGGAGCGGGGAGGGACTGACCGACATGGGCACCACGTCCGCGCTGAAGCTCAAGCTGGAGGCGGGCGAGGGCGTGTTCCTGCAGGTCGATCCCACCAACGCAAATCCGTAATTTATATTTGAAAGGAAATATCCATCATGAAACTGAGTGTTTTAGCCAACCTGTACGGCTCCAAATCCCTGGACGAGACCCTCTCGATCCTGACGGGTCTGGGCGTCCACACCGTTGAGCTGGGCGCGGGCGGTTACCCCGGCAAGGCTCACTGCAACCCCGAGGAGCTGCTGGCCGACTCCGCCAAGTACGACGAGTTCATGGCCACCCTCAAGAAGTACGACGTGGAGGTCTGCGCTCTGGCCGCCCACGGTAACGCCCTCCACCCCGACAAGGCCATCGCCGAGCAGTTCGACAAGGACTTCCGCAACGCGGTTCTGCTGGCCGAGAAGATGGGCGTGGATACCGTCATCACCTTCTCGGGTTGCCCCGGCGACCATGAAGGGGCCAAGTACCCCAACTGGGTCACCTGCCCCTGGCCCGAGGACTTCCTGGCCATCCTGGACTGGCAGTGGAACGAGAAGGTCATTCCCTACTGGAAGGAGGCCGGTGCCTTCGCTCTGGCCCACAACGTCCCCCACATCGCCTTTGAGATGCACCCCGGCTTCTGCGTCTACAACCCCGCTACCCTGCTCCGTCTGCGTGAGGCAGTGGGACCCGTGATCGGCGCCAACTTCGATCCCTCCCACCTGGTCTGGCAGGGCATGGATCCCGTGGCCGCCATCCGCGAGCTGAAGGGCGCCATCTACCACGTCCACGCCAAGGACACCAAGATCGACAAGTACAACA
>JAGAIH010000285.1 GCA_017626655.1 Clostridia bacterium
ATGCGGGCGGCGGTCTTGGGGCCCACGCCGTTGGCCTTGGCGATGGTCTTCTTGTCCTCGGTGCAGACCGCGAAAGCGAACTTCTCGGGGGTCAGCAGGGACAAAATCGCCATAGCCGCCTTGGGACCCACCCCCGACACCGACAGGAGCATCTTAAAGGAAGAAAGCTCCCGCTCGCTCACAAAGCCGAATAGCTCGATGCCGTCCTCTCGGACGGATAAGTAGGTGTAGAGCGTCACCACAGGGGCCTTGTCCCCGCGGCGGGGCAGGGCGCGGTAGGTGTTCTCGCTGACCGTCATCTTGTAGCCAACGCCCCCCGCGTCCACCACGGCCATATTGAGGGTTGCGGCGACCAGCTCGCCTTTGATGTAGTAGTACATAGAAACTCCTTTGAAAGCAGGGGCTATTGCATGACAGCGAACAGCCCCTGTAGGGATATGCGAAAGTCGCGGTTACTTCTTGCCGCCCTTGTGGCCTCCGTTCGGCTTGCCCTGGGGAGCCTTACCGCTCCGGTCGGGCTTCTTCTCGGGGGTAGTGGGGCGGACCTTACCGTACTTGGCGGCCTCGGCCTCGGCGCGGATATCCCGCTCTCCGTCGGGTGCGCCCACGTCCCCCTCGGCGATCTCGGCGCGGTACTCGGCGGTCGCCAGCTCGGGCAGCTCCTCCCCCTCGATCATGACCAGCTTACGGAGGTAGGGGACCTTCTTGACGAAGGGATAAGCGATTAGGATGAGGATATAGATCACCAGGCAGATCACCGATACCCCAATGCCCAGAGCCACGGTGGCGGGCATATACTTCATCTCGATGGAATGCTCGCCCGAGCCCTCCACGTAGAAGGAAATGAGGGAATTATTGGCCTCGTAGAGCTCCACCTTCTCGCCGTCCACGTAGATGTTCCAGCCCTCGTCGTAGGGGATGGAGGTGAACATGAGCTGACGGTCAGAGGAGGTGGTGACGCTACCCGTCAGATGGCTGTCGGTGGAGGTATCGTCGATGATGAACTGGGTCTGACCCAGGCGGGTGAAGGCATCCTTGAAGGTCTCCATATCAATGTAGTAGATATAGGAGTCCTTGGGGATGACGTACAGATTGTTGGAGTCGTTGTCGATCTCCACCTTCAGGTAGAGCTTGCCCGTGGTGGACTCGCCCAACGAGACGATGCGGTTGGTCTCGCCGCCGCCGAAGGTGCCCTTGCCGGTGTAGCTGTTGCCCTGACCGCCGGCCTTGTCGTTGACCGACAGCTTGACCTCGCGGAGGTACTCGTTCGGATAGAAGAAGAACAGCTCGGTGTCGGTGGGGACGGTGTAATCGTAGTACAGGATGCCCGCCTTGGTCTTGTCGTCCACCTTGAAGGAATCATGGCCAGCGGCGGTGCCCACGTTGACGTTGACAGTCTCGGGATCGCCGTTCTGGGTCGCGGGCTTGAAGACCTCCACGGTCTCGGTCTCCCCCAGCATGACGGTAATCATGGCGTTGAGACGGTCGTAGGGGTTGTCGTAAGCCTCGTAGTCGAAGGTCAGCCAGCCGTCGGCCACACCGTAGGCGAAGGACAGAGCGAACTCGTTGAAGTAGACGTCGTACTGGCCGTTGGGGGAGAAGTCCTCGTCGTAGCCGTAGTCCTCGGGGGTAAAGAGAGCGGGGCCGTAGTAGTCGGACTCGTCCTCGTTGGTGATGAGGTACTTGATGCCCAGGAGGGAATCGTTGACGGGGGTACCGCCCAGGTATCTCGACCAGTGGGAGCGGGAAGCGTAGCCCATGCTCCGCAGGAAGTCGATGGTGTCGCGGTTGAGGGTAGAGGTGGAGCAGGAAAGACCCTTGATGCCCAGGGCGAAGTTATCGTTGGTCTTGCGGAAGTAGGTCTTTTCCATGCGGTAGAAGCCGCCGTCATACTCGTGGATGGTGTCGGTGATGGGACGGACGGTGTCGATCATGCTGTTGTAGCGGGAGTACTTGGAGAAGGTCACGTCCTGGTCCAACTGGTGCATATCCGAGGAGCCGGACAGGAAGAACTCCACACAGACCAGGAACAGAAGCACCATGGCCACGGTCTCCTTCTGCCGCTCCTTGACCTTACCGTACAGGGAGATCAGCACGAAGTAGGCGAAGAGACAGCCCAGGGTCAGCCAGATGGTGGCGAAGGGACGGATGACCATCTTCTCCTCCTCCTCCACCAAAAAGTCGGTGAACTTCTGGAGGATGACGGTGTACGCGCCGATGGCGATGACGGTACCCAGCAGAGCCTTGCGGGAGGTGTAGAGGATCTGATCGAAGGCGCGGTAGGCCAGCACCAGAAGGAAGAAGGACAGCATGAAGCTGTAGCGGTAGTTGAGCCAGTTGGGCTTCTGGAAGCCGTGCCAAATGAGGTCGATGGAGGAGGTGGCGAAGGAGGCCACGAAGAAGAGGATCAGGAGCGCGGCGGCCACCTTCTCCCGCAGGGAGAACTTCTTGGACATGAAGAAGGCGGGGACCGCGATCAGGGTCAGCACACCGCAGTAGACGAAGGGCAGGCCCTGGGGACGGACGGTATCGTAGGAGGAGGGCAGGAGCTTGTAGAAGAAGTTGAAGAGGTCGAACTTCTGGGTCACCTCCCAGTTGGGGTTGGAGAACTCGTCCTTACCGAAGGACAGGGCATAGCGGGCCGAAAGGATGGCCAGCGCGGCGATACCCACCGCCAAGACCGACCAGACCGCCACGCGCCCCACCGACTTGATGAAGTGGGCCTTCTCTCCCAGAGGATTGTTCTCGTTGTTTTGATTGTGAGCGAAGTACCAGTAGAAGCAGTAAGCCACGGTAAAGATCACCGCCATGTAGCCGATGTAGAAGTTACTGTGGATGGTGATGGCCAGGGCGAAGACGTAGAGACGGAAGCGGCCGTACTTGATGAGGGACTCGATACCCAGGCAGAGCATAGGCAGCCACATCACCGCGTCGATCCACATGGAATTGTGCTGCTGGACCACGCAGTAGGAGGACATGGCGTACATGACCGAGAAGGTCACGATTACCAGGCGGTTGGGCTCCCCTGCCGCATGCTTGTGGAGGTAGATGCCCATGAACAGACCGCACAGGCCCGCCTTGATGAGGAACAGGATCAGCAGAGCCTCCAGCATGAAGCGCTCGGGGAACAGAGCCAGGAGCATGGCGAAGGGGGAGGCTACGTAGTAGTCGTAGATGCCCAAAAACTCACCGCCCAGGTTTCGCGAGAAGGAGTAGAGCAGGTCGGCCTCGCCCCGCAGGATATCGTGAAGCCCCTCGTAGAAGGAGACGTACTGACCGTTGAGGTCCAGCACCAGCACGGTGCCGTCTCCGAAGGGGTAGAGCTGCTGGGTGATGAGGTACATGAGGTAGAACAGCACCATGGGGATGAGGGCGGCGAAGAGGAGGTAGCCGTACTCTCCGAAGGTCTTGTCAAGGAAGGTCCTCCAGCGGGGTTGCTTCTTGAGCATCCCGTTCTTCAGGATGGCAGGAACCTCCCGGGTGGCGGGGGTCTGATTGGTGGAATCCATTTCGTATAGCCTTTCTGTTTTGGAAAAGTTGTGCGGAGTGAGTCTGAAAATTATTCTTGGTCAGCGGGAGGCTCCTCGGCGGGGATGAGCTTGCGGATGGCCCGCTCCAGCTTCACCCGATCCAGGACCATATCCCGACCGCAGCCGATACAGACGACGCGGACCTCACTGCCCACACGCATGACGCGGAATTTCTTCTCCCCGCAGGGATGTGGCTTCTTCAGCTCCAGGGTGTCTCCCACCCTCATGCGGATGATCACGGCGCACGTCCTCCTTTTTGCATACATTCTACATTATTATAACACAAAGGGGCGGAAAAGTAAACCGTATTTGGCGAAATTTCACCGAATGTTAACGAATCGGGAGTGATAAACAGAAAAGGGCAGAAAACCGATGAAGGCTTTCTGCCGTGCCGCGCAATAATCGGGCTTATGCGCTTGTCCGTTTGAGGCGGCGGTGGGTTTTCAGCATGCCGAGCAGGCAGAAAACGAAGGGAATAACGGACAAAACAAGCCAAAGGAGTGTCATAAAGCGATCTGAAGTAGGAGGCGTATGGGGAACACCCAACAGCCAGAGGGCTACAAACTCTGAGGATGCGATGCCTATGAACCAAGCAGATAATTTCAGGAGCATGAACCGTTTGGTCAGGACCTGTCCCAGAAGATAGGAATACGCTGAAAGAATGATCATAGCCATAGGCATGAGAATAATTTCTATCCCGTCGATCGCGAACTTACATGCCAAACCGGGTCCTATGCCGTATGTTAGGAAGGCGTTGGCGCACAGAGCCAATGTGGCTCCGATCGAGAATGCGATCCGGCTTGACCGGTTATTCCGATAAAAGCGCAGGATAACCGTTTGTCCCAGTACCAACAAGCCGCAAAGTGCCGTCCAGACCAGACGGAAGACCGTGTGAAAAAGCGCCAACCGACCCTTCAGCAAGATAAAGTCCATAAGAACCGAATCGGCAATCACAGTTGCAAACATCAGCAAAACAGCCCCTATAACAGCACCCTTTTTTTGAATCCTGTTTTTTTGGATCAATCGGCTGAGGATGCAGAAGTGTATCAAGGGAATGCATAGATCGCGGAAAAGCCAGATGGGCAGAATGATGCTTCCGGATCCGATCGTCCAGAGCATCAGAGAACACAGCAAGGAAAAAACAGGCGCTATGAAAAAAGAGAAAATGACGTTGCTCATATTGACGCTAACACCTCCAAATAAGTAAATTGTATCCAGTCCATCCTCGACCAAGTCTTGCGTCATGGATGTGAGAGAGACCATACACACCCCTATGACCAAACACAGGCATGCTGCCAGTGACAGC
Source organism: Clostridia bacterium (assembly GCA_017626655.1). The sequence goes on from JAGAIH010000285.1 coordinate 4,837, forward strand.
CATTTCACCCAAGGCTTGTCCCCACGTTTCTTGTACGGTACCTCGGGAGATGACAGGAGGATCAGTTCAGGGTCAATGTGTCCCATAGCCTGTAAAAGCTCTATGCTCGTCATAGATCAAATCCCTCCCTTTTCAAGAATTGCTCCAATTTTTTGCGGGTGCGGAGCAAGAGCATGGTTACGTTGCTTTCCTTCATGGAAAAATCCGTGGCGATCTCCGAGACGGGTGTCATGTAAAAGTAACGCCGCACGAAGATCAACCGTGTGCGCTCGGGCAATGACCATATAAAGCGGCTGAGCGAATCCGCCAGGGCAACGCTTTCTTCGATGCTCCCGCTGTGCTGATCCGATACGCAATCGGTAAGCTCGTCCAGAACAAGAGGCAACTGTCCTCCTCGTTTTTGCGCGTGATTCTCCCTGTACGCGTCGATGGCCAGTTGGCGGCTGAGGGTTCCTACATAGGGCTTGAGAGGATCAGGACGGTTGGGGGGAAGCGTATTCCACGTCTTTAAATATGTATCATTGACCACCTCCTCGGCGTCCTCGTCGTTTGACAAAACCTGATAGGCAATGTAATGGCAGTACCGCCCGTATTTTTTGGCGGTTTCCTCTATGGCTGTTTCCGAGCGCGCCCAGTACAGAGCCACGATCTCTTTATCCTCCATGTCTGTTGCTCCTTTCTGTGTTTTTGAAAGCCTTCACTCCAATAAACGAAAAAAAGACCTCGTACACCACTCAATAACTGAAAAAATTTTTTTCAATACAACAGAACAATAATAACAAATGCTTGCGAATTTGTCAATATCTATTGACAATGAAAATGAAAAATAGTATAATGTTCACAACGAAATATCCCAAAGGAGGATACCGCTATGAAGCTCCCAACCCGCACGACCGCCCTGCTCCTGGCCCTGCTCCTCTTGTCGGTCGGTCTTGCCGCCCTCCCCGTTTCCGCCGCCGCCGACACGGTCTACCTCGGCGACCGCCAGGACCTCTTCCTGGGCCGCGACAGCCTGGACGGCTTCGGCTGGAACACCGCCCATTCGGGCGAGCCCATCACCATCGGCAAGCAGAAATTCGACAAGGGCCTGGGCTTCCATTGCCTCCCCGATAAGGACGCCTACTGCGAGTTCGATATCTCCTCCCTGGGCATGAAATACTTCGCCGCCTCGGTGGGAGTCCTGAAGGAAGCGGGCTACTTCATCGAGTGGGGAAGCATCTCCTTCCACGTCTACGGGGACGGTAAGCTCCTGGCCTCCACCCCCATGATCTCCTGGAACGAGGAGCCTATGCTACTGACCTGCTCGGTGGAGGGGGTCAAGACCCTGCGTCTCGTCCAGAAGAACGAGAACGGCCACGCCTGCGACGCGGGCGTCTGGGGCGATGCCCGCCTCACGACCAAGGAGCCTACCCAAAACGACCAAGAGGAGGATCTCCCCGTGCTGAACCCCGATAAGACCGATCTGCCCCAGCCCTCGG
>JAGAIH010000286.1 GCA_017626655.1 Clostridia bacterium
ACCGCCCACCTCCCCCGCGCCAATCCCTGCGCCACCGAGGACTGGACGGGTGTCACCTCGGTGATCTGCCAAGGGGACGTCACCCTGGGCCTGCGCCACGACGGCCGCGTCTATGCCGCGGGCAGTAACCACTTCGGCCAGTGTGACACCGACGGCTGGAAGGGCGTTGTTTCGGTAGCCACATCGGGTCAGCATACCGTGGCCCTTTTCGGGGACGGCCGCGTGGAGGCCGTGGGCCTCAACGAGAGCGGCGAGTGCCGTACCGAGTCCTGGAGCCATATCGTCCAGATCGCCGTCCTGCCCGAGCTGACCATGGGCCTGCGCTCCGACGGCAAAATCCTGGCCGCAGGCTGCCACCACGAGGTCCTGGAGACTTTGGACACCGTCCGCGCCGTAGCCTGCTTCGGTAGCCGCCGCCAGGTCTTTGTCATGTCCGACGGTACGGTCCGCATCCATAACCGAGGCAGCGAGTTCCTCCCCGAGCCCCTGGAGGGAATCCGCCTCTTTACCCCTACCCCCGCGTATTCCATCTTGCACCGCTATACCGCGAACGCCCTTCCCCTCTCTACCGCGCACCGTACCCTTGGCAGCTTCGCCGTGGGCATGGCCCATACCCTGGCCCTGGGTCAGGGGGGCGCCATGATAGCCGAGGGCGCGGGGGATAACGGCCAATGCGACCTCAAGGCCTACGCCACCGCCGTGTGGGTGGCCGCGGGATCCTACCACTCCGCCGCCATCCTGGCCGACGGACGGATCATCCTCTCGGGTCGCAACAACGAGGGCCAATGCGATGCCCGCGCTCTCAATCGGGAGCTGGACACCGTGGGGGTCTCGGCGGAGGAATCCCGCAACGGAGGAGTCCCCACGATCACCGAGCCCGACCCCGCCGATCTACCCTACGCCTGGAGACAGGTGGCCTGTGGCCTGAACCACACCGCCGCCCTCCGCTCCGACGGACGTGTCTACGCCATCGGTCGCAACCCCGACGGCCGCTGTGACACCCGCAAATGGAGAAACGTCACCCAAATCGCCTGCGGCATCCGCCATACCGTAGCCGTCACCGCCGAGGGCACCTGCGTGGCCACGGGAGACAACCGCTACGGCCAGTGCGACACCGCCCTGTGGAAGAATCTCACCATGGTCGCCGCAGGGGAATTCCATACCGTCGCCCTTCGCGCCGACGGCCGCGTGGAGGCCGTGGGAGACGACCGCAAGGGCCAATGCCGGGTGGAGGATCTCCGGAATATCGTTTCGGTGGCCTGCCTCCCCGAGGCCACTCTCTGCGTCACCGCCGAGGGTCGGGTCATCATCCGAGGGGGAAGCGGCCAGCACGATAAGGCTATCGAAGCCCTCCGCGAGGTGGTGGCTATCCGGACCTGCGAGCATCGCATCGCCGCCTTGACAGTGGATCGGCGGGTCATATTGATCCCGTGATCCTTCGTTTTTGCTCTCTATAGAGTAGAGCTTCAACCGATTATCCCAAATTGCGACCGATTATCCCTGCATCAGCCATTCATCAGCTTTTTGTGGTATAATGAAGCCATTGATCAACGAAAAGGAGAGCCCCAAAAATGAAAGCCACATTCCGACTTGCCATCCTTACCCTTTCCCTGCTTTTGACATTATCCGCGTGTACCGAGAAGGCCCCCGATCTCACCGCCCTCACCCCCGAGCTGGAGGAGCTGGGCATCACCGTCAAGGACAATACCGCCATTCTCTCGAATGACAGCCCCGAGGCACAGAGCAGTCAATGGAAGTATCTGACCGAGTACATGAACAAAACCGAGCACATCTCGGTTCAGGTTACGGGACAGGTGCTTTCCCATAGCGTTTTCGCGAAGGAGACCGACGACACCTATTTGTTTATCTGTCTTCCGTCAGCCGATCTTGCCGCAGAGGAGCTTCATGCCCTCCCGGTCGCTCTTTCAAAGGAGCTGTTGCGCGCCTATGTGGACGAGTACGGCGACCCGTCGGGGGTCGGCCTGTTCCCCAATGGCTTTATGCTCTGTATTACGGCTACTCTTGAAATGTACAAGGAATTTCAATGCAGACCCTCATGGAATGCCCCCGTTCTGGTGATTACCGAGCTGATACCTGTGGCGGTCGCGGAACCCGTGTAAATCCAAATCGAAAAGAGGAAACGACACCCCTGCGGGACATCGTTTCCTCTTGACTTTTTTCCGAATCTGTGATATACTAAAAAGAACAAAAACTACCCGAAAGGAGAGACGGCCATGCCCCATAAGCTACTCCTCTATATCCGCTACGACGGCCGCCACTTCTGCGGGTACCAGGCCCAGAAAAACGGCTATTCCGTCCAACAAGCCCTTAACGAGGGGACCGAGGCTCTCTTCGGCTACCCCTGCGACATCACGGGCTGCTCCCGCACCGACAGCGGCGTCCACGCAAATATGTTCTGCGCCACCGTCACCCCCCGCGGCGAGGACCACATGGACACCACCATCCCCCTGGACCGCCTCCCCCGCGCCCTGAACATCCACCTCCCCGAGGCCGTGGCCGCCTATGAAGCTCTGTGGGTCCCCGCCGACTTCCACGCCCGCTACTCGGTCACCTCCAAGGAGTATATCTACCGCGTCCTCAACACCCAGAACCGCGATCCCTTCGCCGCTGGACGAGCCTGGCACTATCCCCGCCCCATCGACGATGAGGGCTTCGCCGCCATGGAGCGCGCCGCCACCGCTTTTATAGGCAAGCGGGACTTCGCCGCCTGTATGGCCGCCGGCTCCAAGATCGTGGATACCACCCGCACCGTCCTTGCCTCCTCCCTCTCCCGAGAGGGCGACTCCATCACCTACCGCGTCCGCGCCGACGGCTTCCTCTACAACATGGTGCGGATCATGGTGGGCACACTCATGGAGGTCGGGGAAGGGAAGATTCCCCCCGAGAGCCTCCCTGCCCGCCTGGATTCCTTGGACCGAGGCACCCTGGGCCGCACCGCCCCCGCCGAGGGGCTTTACCTCAACCGCGTCTTTTACAATCATCCCGAAAAGGAGGGGTACCATGCCGAGATTTGATCCCAGACCCCGCCTCCGCCGCGCCTGGCAGACCCTCCGTGACAAGGCTATGGCCTACGCGGGCCGCTTCGGTAAGCAGACCGACGAGGTTCTGTCGGGGGAGCCCATCGACTTCTCCGCGCCCTCCATCCCCTACTACGAGAACCTGGCGAGCCGATTGAGCTTCGCCCGCATCGTTTTGTACATGGTGCTGTTGGTCTTCGTGGTGGTGACCGTCATCAGTAACCACAAGCTCATCACCTACGAGAACCTCTACTACCTGGCCAAGGACATCGGTGCCGCCACCCAGACCGCCCAGTCCCAAGCCGACTATATCAGCTACCCCATCTCCTCGGCCCCCGCCGACTTCGCCCTCTACCGCGGTGGCGTGGCGATCGCGGGCAGCGAGGTGGTCACCGCCATGAGCGGCTCGGGCCGGCAGACCCTGTCGGTCAACGTGGCCTACGCCGACCCCTGCGTCCGCGCCTCGGACAAGTACTGCCTCACCTTCGGGCGGGGGGAGAACTCCTTCGCCGTCTATAACGCCTTCGTCCGGGTCCACCGCGAGACCACCGAGTTCCCCGTCTACGACGCCGCCGTGGGAGACAACGGCAGCTTCGCCATCGTCACCCGCTCCCGCGACTACCGCTCCGAGGTGGTCATCTACGACGGCAACATGGAAAAGCTGGCCAACTACCATCTGAACGGCTACGTCACGGGCATCGCCATGAACCCCGAGGGCGACCGCCTGGGGGTGGTGTCGGTGGAGTCCCAAAACAACCTCTGGGTCACCAAGGTGACGGTCATCCGCATCGAGAACCGCATCACGCAGGAGTCCGCCACCGTCACGGGCTCCTTCGGCAGTACCTGCGGCTTTGTTACCGACGACCGCTTTGCCGTGGTCCTGTCGGATCGCCTCATGGTTTTCAAGTCCGACGCCACCGTTACGGGCGAGGCCTTCTTTGAGGGGAAGACCCCCGCTCTGGCCGCCATAGGCCGCGGCTCGGTGGCCATTCTCTCCCGCGCCGAGGGCGACCTCACGGGCCATACCCTCACGGTCTACGACCGCAACGCCCGCCCCTCCTACACGGTGGACATGAACAGCGACCACCCCGTCACCGAAGCGGGTGACCCCACCGCCCTGACCTTCGGCGGGGATACCCTCTACCTCCGCGCGGGGGACAGCCTCTTCCGCCTCACGGGCAACGGAGCCACCGTCACCTCCGTCTCGGTCAGCCGGGATACCCTGGCCATCCTCCCCGTCAGCGATGACGAGGTCATGGTCTGCACCCCCGCCTACGCCTACCGCCTGGATAAAGACGGCTTCACCCGCCCCTGAATCCGAAAAACACCTTGACAAAATCCCCCGAAAGGGGTATAATAAGACTATACAATCATGAAAGGAGCATACCCGTATGCAACTCGTCATTGACATTCTGCTCGTCGTCATTTTCGGCCTGCTGGTCTTCCGCGGCTGGTGGCGCGGCTTCATGAAGTCGGTTCTGAGCCTGGGACGCCTCATCCTCTCCCTGGTCATCACCATCGTCTTCGGAGCCTCCTTCGCCGCCTGGATCGATGCCAAGTTCGTCAATCCTCCCGTCTTTGAGGCTGTATTCAAGAAGCTTTCAGACGTGGCCGCCGAGGTCACCGCCTCCGCCGAGGGGGGCATCGACGCCCTGGTGGAGAAGATCCCCGAGGCCTTCCGCGGCTACCTGGATCTGGAGACTGTGGACCCCACCGCCGAGATCAACGCCCTGGTGGAGCAGTGGTCCCACACCGTGGCCGACGGCATCTCCAAGATCGTCGCCACCGTCATCGGCTACATCCTGCTCTTCGTCCTGGCCTTCCTGGTGCTGACTGTGGTCATCTTCATCGTCACCCGCTTCGCCAAGCTCCCCGCCATCAAGACTGTGGATAAGCTCCTGGGCCTGGTGGTCGGCCTCTTCAGCGGCGCCGTCGCCGTCATCTTCATCTCGGTCATCCTGTCCGCCATCCTGGGTGTGATCGGCCAGGAGGCTGTGGTCGAGGGCTCCTTCATGCTCCGTCTCTTCTCGGGCATCAAGGATCTGCTCTTCGCCTGACCCCAAAGCAAGCAAAGGGTGTCTCCCCGTGAGACACCCTTTTTCCATAGAGAAAGGCGGTACGCCCAAAGCATACCGCCTGTTTTTTATTCTTTCACGACCGCGCAAGTCTCGATACCGTAGTAGCGGAAGCACGCCACCGCGCTTTCGTCGATCCGCTCACCGCTGACCACGATGGGCACCGCGGGAGGACACCCCACCGTGGCCGCCGCCAGCACCCGACCGATACACTCGCCCACGGGCAGAGTCTCGGCGGGGGACAGCAGAGCCTCGCGCACCGATACGACCCGTTCGGGAGGAACCAACGGGGGAGGACAGAGGAGCAGGGGCGCGCGGCGGGGAAGGGACAGAAGCACCTCGGTCAGCCAATCCAAATCCCCTTCGGTAATGGCGGGGGTGAACATGAGCACGACGTGATCGGGATCGGCGAATTCACATTCGATACCGTGATCCCGCAGATCCTGTGCAACCTCAATCCCCGTATAGCCGTGATGGTGGGGATACAGGGTCAGCTTCAAGGGTTCGTCGTTGGCAGGGGCGTGCAGACCGTGTTCGTGCAGTTTGATCCGACAGGCCTCTACCCGTTTGGTCGTGTCGGTCAGAGAGGAGGCGTAATCGCGGTTTGCCAGCAGAGCGTTGACCGCATCCAGAGATTGCAGGATCAAATAGGAGGGGCTGGTGGAGCCGAAAAGCGCCAGCGCCTGCTTGGCTTGGGACTTCAGTTCCATCGGCAAATGCGCCCCGATGTGCAGATACGCCCCGCCCGTCAGCACGGGCAGAGTCTTGTGAGCGGAGTCACAGCAAAGATCCGCCCCCAGATCCATGGGGTGAAGGGAAGGGGACAGGAATTTCAGATAGGCACCGTGTGCGTTGTCCACAGCAAGCAGAACTCCAAAGCGGTGGCATACCGCCGCCAACCGCTCGATATCCACCATGTTCCCCAGATAATCGGGGGAGGTCAGATACACCGCGGAGGGAAGTCTGCCATCGGTTTCCAGCCGCGCCAGCGCGTCGGTCAGCCCGTGGGGAGACACGGGGCAGTCCAGATATCCATGCTCGTATTCGGGATATAGCCACTCCACGTCCAGGTCCAAAAGCCCCACCGCCGACAGAAAGGTCTTGTGAGCGTTGCGCCCCGCCAGAATGAGCGGACGGCCAACGCCTTGCTCCTTGGCGTGGAGCATCACCAGATACAGCATAGCGCGGATGCACTGGGAAGACCCCTCGGTGGAGTAGTAGGTGGGACACCCGAAAAGCAGGGAAGCATTGCGCTCGCTCTCGCGGATGATGCCCTCGGCCTCGTAGAGACTGTCGGCACCCGATACCTCGGTGATGTCGTAAGCCTCAAAGCCCAGAAGGGATGCCCCCTTGTGACCGGGCATATGGAGGCGCAGGGGAGATTTTTCCGCGTATGATAAAACGAAATCCCGAATGGGCGTCGTCATCTTCATGTGTAAGACCTCTATCCCATCGGGATTCCTTTCTGTTTTGTATGATTGGAGAAGATTTCAAATTTGGGTTTGTCGGTGTGTTGACCGTTCCTTTGCCTTCTCCGCTGGGGAAGGCAGAGAGCGATAAACTCCAATTTGTTTACTCCCCTAATTGTCTCGCGATTGCCACCATAATGGCGCACTCCATTCTCTTGCGGAAGAGATCGCAACCATACTTGTACACACCCTTCACCGACCCCGTAGCGTGGTAGGCGTTGGCGGCGCAACCGCCCGAGCAGTAGAGTCTCGCCCAGCAATCGCGGCACTCGGGACGGGCGTAGACGTTGCACTCCAAAAACTCGTTCTGGATCTCGGTGTTGTCCACACCTTTCCAGACGTCGCCCAGCTTGAACTTCTCCTCCCCCACGAACTGGTGGCAGGGGTAAAGGTCGCCCCAGGGCGTCACCGCCATGTACTCGGTGCCCGAGCCACAGCCCGAGATGCGCTTGTAGATGCAGGGACCGCCCGTGAGGTCGATCATGTAGTGGTAGAAGGTGAAGGGCTTGCCTTCCTTGTCCTTATCCAGCATGAGCATGGCCAGCTTCTCGTACTGCTCCATGACGATGGCCTTGTCCTCCTCGGTCAGAGCCGAAGGGTCGTCGGGAGCGGCCACCACAGGCTCCATGGACAGCTCGTTGAAGCCCAGATCCAGCATGACCTGGATATCCTTCAAAAAGTCGGGGTTGGCGTGGGTGAAGGT
>JAGAIH010000287.1 GCA_017626655.1 Clostridia bacterium
CCCGCCGCCCGCAAGCCCGCCGCTCCCAAGGCCCCCAAGGCAGAGGGTGAGGCTGCCGCAAAGGCTCCCGCCAAAAAGCCCGCCACCAAAAAGGCTCCCGCAAAGAAGCCCGCCGCTCCTAAGGCAGAGGCTCCCGTGGTTGAGACCCCTGCGGTTGCACCCGTTGTTGAGACCCCCGCGGTCACGTCCGCGGTGGACACCGCCGTTCTGGCCAACGTCTCCCCCGAGACCGTGGCCGCCGTCATCGGACACGACGAGAAGAAGCCCTCGGATAAGGTGCAGATCGGGCAGAAGATGCCGAGCTATCTGCTGTAATATAACCAATTGAATAAAAAAGCATCGCAGAGGAAAATTTCTCTGCGATGCTTTTTTTACCATTTATTTAGTTCTTTGGGCACATCATATGTAGCATGAAAAGAAAAACTGAAATCGCAAAACAAATTGTCTTTGCCGTGTAATTCGCCAATGCTAAAGTTTGTACTGATATACTTGTCTTTATACGGCAAGTACTTTTCAAAATCTATTCTTTTAGCCAATTCGTAACTCGTCCCAATAATAATTGCTTCTGTTATTTTTTTGTTACAGAACTATATTTTATCTCTTCCATATTATGCGTAGAGTAGTAGACGCATTCATCAGGAATATGTCCCGGTGTGTGTAATTCTACCCGTAAATAGTTTACTGATCCCTCTTGGCTCACATTTATCAGCGCGAACCTGCTTTGCTCAATGTTATTCCAAAACACGCTCTCACATCTCTCAAAATCTTCCATAAACAATCTGGTGAAGCGCTGTACCGCCTCTTGAATTACCGGGTTTTTCAGCATATCTTCAGTTGTACTGATTTTTGGAATTTTCACCCCAGGTAATTCTGCGGGATAGATTCTGTCCGCTCTTTGCGAGGTTTGAGAACGCGATTCAGAAGAAACATATCCGCTGTTCGAATTCTTGCTTTTCACGCAAACAATAATAATTACAACTGCAATCCCCGCAATAATCAAAAACCACATAAAATAATTCCTCCTTACATCTTATTGTCATTTTATTAACAATATCATTATACTCCATTTATCGACAATTGTCAAGAGGCAGAGCATAATTTATAATGGTACAGGGGTGAAAAATTTGATCTCATATGAACCGTTGTACCAAACCATGAAGAAAAAAGGTGTCACGACCTACAAGCTCATCAACGAATTCGGTGTCAGCCGAAGTCTGCTCGACCGTTTGAAGCATAATAAGCCCATCAGCACAGTCACGCTCAATGACCTATGCTCCTTTCTCGACTGTCGGGTGGAGGATATTTTGGTCTATATCAAGGATGAATAACAGAACCGCCGCCAACGGATGCTTCCGTCAGCGGCGGTATTATTTTTATTCGGTCTTTCGCCGTCCCTGCACCTGATAAAGCTCGGGCTCAATGGTCTCGGTCACGAAGGGCGAGGCTTTCTTTTTCTGTACCGCCTCCGTAATGCCCAGCCCGCAGAGGACTCCGCTCGCGGCCATGCAAAGGCCGAGGAGGAAAAACTTGATGGCTTGCAGAAGGGGAAAGAGAGAGATATCAAAGCGCAGCTCCATCCCGCCGAAGTAGCGGAAGAAGACCAGCTCATAGGGCATCAGCATATACCCTTTGTCCATCCCAAGAATAGCGGCGGGACGGGCGAAGGCAAAGCAAAGAAACCCACAAGCGAGGAACGTCACGGCGTAGAAGCAGACCGTCGGGACTCTCACCCGCTTCTTGCGAAGGACCGAGATCAGCCCAAGCACAGACAGGACAAGGCAGGCGGTCAAGGCCAGCAGGATGGGCAAATGGATCCCCAGCGATTTCCAGAACAGCTCCCATTTGAATACCGACTCAACGACCCGATTGCCCAAGGGATCTACCTTGAGCTGTACCAAGGAAGATCCGCCCATGAGAGAATCCAGAATGATTTTCCAGAGCATGAGCAAGGGAATTTGCAGAGCGGCCACGGTGATGGCCAGGGCCTTTTTCAGTTTGACAAGTGGCATGGGTGTTCTCCTTTCTCCGCTCCATAAGGGCAGTTCACTCTATAAGACGGGAAACACATGGCAGATGTCCCGTGAAAGCCCCAAATTTCTCAAATATTTTTGTCTTCAACGGTCACCGCTCTTACTTGTCCATCTGATACAGGTAGCTCAACCGCCCCATAGGCAGGGACCGCCCCGTGGCGTAGTAGTCCATGATCTCGGCGGGGTTAGCCACGCCGTCGGCGACCTTGAAGTAGAAGTCACCGCCCTCATCCAGTCCCAGCGCGGCGCGGGGGACCTTGATCTGCAAGACGTTGCTCTGCACCGTGTAGGTGGCGGTGGCCTCCAAGCCTGTGCCCGTGTAGTCGGGGTTCAGCGTCTCGATGGCGGCGGTGTTACCGTTGCGGGTGCGGTTGATGGCAAACTCATAGCTCTCCCAGCCCTTGACGGCGGGGGAGGTGCCGAGGCCGATGAAGAGGTTCATCCAGTTCGCCTCGTCGGCGGTGACGATGTCGCTCTCACACTTGATATAGAAGTAGAGGTTCTCCTCGTCGTTTGTGACCCGCACCTCGGTAATGTTGTTGCGGACGGCCTCCTGGGTGTACTTCACGGTAGGCGCGCCGCCCACGCTGTTGCGGGAGCCGTCGTCCTTGCCCACACGGCGGTAGACTGCGTTGACGTCGTCCCACTGGGTGGCCGCGCCGTTGATATCAATGGTCTTGCGGACCGTATCCGCGATCATGCCCTCGGCGGGGGTATACTTATACTTGCGGATGTTGTCCATCATCTGGATGTAGTAGGCATCCTCATACCCGCCCTTCATGGGCTCGGCGTCCCGGGAATACTCCAGATCCACGCCGTCCACGAAGCAGTATTCGCCCTCGTAGAGGTTCTTCTGGGCCACCCACTCGTTCCAGCCCGTGATCATGACGAAGCGGGGATCCCGCTTGAAGACGGTCTGCCATTGGTAGTCGAAGAAGGTACCGCTCATGATCCCCTCCTCCATGTTCTTCTTGCGGCGGGGATCGTAGCCGCGGCCCCAGTTCATGCGGCCCTCGTGGGTGAGGGAAAAGCTGAAGGGAAGGGCGGGGTGGGTGGCGATGGAGACCGAGATCATATCGGTGCGGAGGGGCTGGGGGTAGCGCCACTCGGTGTAGGGCCAGGCCTTATCCACGCCGTCGCCGCTCTCGTAGGGCCACAGCACCTCCCGCATATAGAAGAAGTCCTGAAGCTCTTTCGGCAGATCCCCGGGCTTGTAGGAGGTGTCTCCGCGGGAGGCGGCCTCGTTGAGGTCGTCGGCCTCCTCGGTGTAGCCGATCATCATGGGCTTGCCGTCCACGCGGTACCAGGACTCGGGGTAGAGCTCCTTTTTGTAGACGTCGTTGTAGAGGGTCTTGATGGTCTGGATGGAGCGGCTGTGGGTCAGATAAGTGATCTGGGGAGCGTCCCAGCCCTCGGCCCGCAGCTCGGAGATGACCTTCATGACCTTCTCGGCCACCGCCTGGTAGGTGAAGCAGTTGGTCACGTCAAAGACCAGAAAATCCGCCCCCGCCTGGGTCAGAAGCTCCATGTGACGGCGGATGACCCACTCGTCGGAGCTGTTGTAGTAGCCGTACAGAGGCTCGCTCCACCAATGGAACTGCCCCGCGGGGCTGACCTTGCGGTCGTCGGTGTGGAATAAAACATCCTTTCCGTGCTCGGGGAGGATCTTGGAGATATCGTAGATCTCGGGGGCGCCGTGCTGGCCCAGCCAGAGGAAGTAGAAGATACCTACCTCCTTATCCTCACGGCGGGAGGAGACGGGGGTCAGACTGCGGCCGTACTCGTCAAAGCCCACCAGCATATTCACATTGTAGCCGTCACCGTACATATCGGTCACCGTCCTTTCGGGCTTGGGAGCCTCGGTTTCTTCTTCGGTAGGAGCCTCTGTGGGCGCTTCCGTGGGGGCCTCTGTGGGGACCTCGGTAGGCGCTTCGGTGGGGGTCTCCACCGTGGTGTCCCCCTCTGTCTCGGGAATATCGGGGGCAGGGGTGCAGGCGGCGGAGGCCAGCAGCATCAGCCCCGCCAGCAGGAGTGCCGTCAGTTTTTTCATATCGTCGATCCTCCTTGGAGTGATTGGCTTCATTATACCATTTCCCGGGCAGGCATGTCAAGGGGCGGGGGAAAGTTTGCGGGTCTTGCACAAACGGGAGTGTCGGTTTTTGTGGATTCCGACAAAGTTTCGGGGCAATAAAGATTCTTTACAGAATGACGGCAGATTTACCCCGCGAGATTCGTTATACTGTATGAAGGACAAAGCCTGCGGGTGAAAGGAGGAGTACCACCGTGAACGACCGTGACGAATATCTACTGGATCTATACTTCAAGCGTGACGAGCGCGCCGTCGCCGAGACCCAACGGGACTACGGGAGCTTCTGCCTGGACCTCGCCCTCCGCATCCTGGGACGTGACAATCGACCCGACGCCGAGGAGTGCGTCAACGACGCCTACTTAAAGCTCTGGCGGACCATCCCGCCTCGCCGCCCCAAGCCCCTGAAGGCCTACCTGGCCGCCGTCCTTCGCAACATCGCCATCGACCGCTACCGCCAGAACCGCCGCAGGGCCGAGAACCGCGAGCTGGAGGAGGCCATCCTGGAGCTGTCCCCCGCCATCTGGGTGCCCGACTCCGCCGAGGGGGAGCTGAAATACCTGCTCTCGGACTTTCTGCGCAAGCTCCCCGAGGAGGAGCGCCGTCTGTTCATGGAGCGGTACTGGCACGGCTACACCGTTAACGATCTGGCCGAGCATTACGGCCTGACCCCCAACGCCGTCACCAAGCGGCTGGGGCGCACCCGCGAAAGACTGCGGAATTATCTCAACGAAAGGGGATACGGTTATGAAACAACCAACCGATAAAGACCTCCGCTTATACGCGAGCCTGTCCGACGTGGACAGCGACCTCATCCCGGACAGCATCATCCCCCCGAGGCCCGTAGCTGTCCCGCCCCCCCAAAAGGCCAAGCGACCCTCCCTGTGGGCTGTCTTGCGCCGTCCCCAGTACGCCTCGGTGGCTGTGGCCGCCCTGCTTCTGACCCTGACCGCAGTGGCTCTGCTGGTCACGGGCATCACAAACGGCCCCCAAACCGAGCCGCCCCCTCACGGCACCCACACCACCCCCACCGATCCCATTGGGTCGGTCAAGACCCCCACCGTCGAGGATGCCGCCGCCCTCCGCAAGGGCATGAGCCTCTCCGAGCTGGTCTCCCTCATGGGAAATAACTACACCCAAGAGGGCACCCGCTACACCTTCACCCTGGACACGGGGGAGCAGCTGGCCGTGGACACCGAGTATATCTACGGCGGAACCGTTGGCTCCCGCGTCACAGGCTTTGAGTGGCTGGGGAGCGCGGGGAAGACCTACAACCCCATGGGGATCCCCGCCGAGATCCTGCAAAAGGTGCAGGACTACGCCACCGACCGCGTGATCCCCGTATACGCCATGAGCTCCCTGATCGGGCAGTATGACAGTGCCACCCCTCCCACGCTTGACGAGATACTGAAGGACGCGGAGGTGCATTATCTCCGCACGGGTGCCGACGGTGAGACCGTTCTGCTGGACAGAGAGGGTCACGGCGCGGGTGGATATCCGCAAGATGAAGCGTTTTCCTTCCTTGAGGACGTCTCGGCTCTGTTCGACGAGTCGGTTCGGATCAAGGCCTACTACCCCATCATGACTTCAAGCGAGCGGGGAGCGGTCTACTTCCGCACCTCCATCGGTGACTATATCCTGTACCTACATGGAGAAGCCTTTACCTTGGTTCCCGAGGGAAGCGAGCCGACACTGGCCGACCCGATCCCCTACCTGATGCCCGCGGCCAAATTCCACGAGTTTGCCTACGGTGTGGTCAGCGACCAATATCCCAATTACGGGATCGGCTGGATGTTTTCTGACAAGCGCATGGCTGTCATCGAGCCCTACCAAATGACTGCGGAGGGCTACCGAAAGCCTATCAACATCGCCACTCCCGAGGCCGCCGAACAGATCAAGGTAGGCGATAGGATCACCGATCTCGCCGAGACCCTGGGCGTCTGCCGCCGTTGCGCCACGGCGAGAGCTCTGTATCTCGACCCGAAAAGCGGTGAGTATATACTGCCCACTCCCCTTCCCGCAGGTCTCCACTACTGGGAGCTGACCGACGGCAGTGGACTGGTGATCTACGCCGACATGGGAACCTCTGTCCCCGACGAGTCCTCGTCCTTGGTCTATCTTGATTTCCATATTACCTACAAGGAGCGGGTGGACGCCGCTGTTCTGGATGATATGGGCACGCCTACGCTGGGGACCTGTGCTTTGATCACCGAGGGGATGAAAAGCGCTGTGGCAGAAGCCCTGCTGGGCACCCCTTTAAAAAACGGCTGGTCAGGGGAAGCCAACTACTCTGTCTGGGAATGGCAGGAGGACGGGATGGCGCACACCGTACAGGTGTACTGGTCGACTCAGTCTGACACAGGCAAGCAAACCGCCGCGACGGTGGAGCATACCGTTCGCACGGTAGAGGAGACCCTGGGGGAGATAAAGCCCGGTATATCCTTTGCCGATATCGTCGCGCGGCTCGGCCCCTGCCGTGACGGTCACGAGGTGGATTACTGGGGTGGAACAAGTCCGAACGGCTACCATTTCTGGGAGCTTCCCGACGGCCGGTGGCTGGCGGCCTACGTGGGGTATGATATCCCCATTCTGTCAGATCCCTTCGGCATGACCATCGAGAATCATTTCAACATGTCTGTCATGCAGATCCTGTGGTTGGATTCCGAGGCCGAGATCGAGGCCATCGGTACCCCGAGCCTGTCCCGTGCTCAATGCATCGAGGCGGGTATGAAGCCTGCGGTCGTACGGGCTCTCATGGGTGAACCTACCGCCACCATCTCCACACTGGCTTCCATGTGGGAATGGAGCGAGGACGGCAAAACCTATACTTGTACCGTTTACTTGCAAAACAACCGTCCCGAGGGTCTTTTCAAAAATTTTGACTCGGTCTACCGCTGTGAGATCACCGAAGGGCCCCTGACCTCCCTACCCATCCCCGACAAGGATCCAACGCCGAAGGACGCCGCGCGGGTCACCGAGGGCATGACCGCCTCTGATCTGATCAAGCTCATGGGCAGCCGTGTACAGCGTACCACCCTGGTGGATGCCGAGTTGTACTGCTGGACTCTTACCGACGGCCGCGCATTCTGCGTTCTGGCCGAGGGGGACTTGACTTGTCCCATGGGGAATGAGCGGGTGGTCACCTATACGTATTTCCGTGACTCTGTGGGGGCTATGTACGTGGCCACTACGGAGAATATGGAGGCTGTCACCGAGGGTATGAGTCTGGCTACGGTGTACGCCTTGCTGGGCACGGAGGCCTGGGAAACAGAATACGATTACCCTTCCTCCCTGACTGCTACATGGGGAACCTCCGAGGGCGCGTGGTGGGAGATCACGGTCACCTTTGAGGCCGTTGAGTATCCCGAGACCAACCGATCCCGAGCCTATGCCGTCTCTGTCTATATTGACAGATGAGAATAACCATTCAGCCCCCGCCATACGGCGGGGGCTTCTTTATATCAGATCTCCCGCAAAAGCCTCTCCAGCGCCTCGTACTGCTCCTGCTCCTCCCCGATAATGCTCCGCAGCTCGGATAACACGGCGGCGTCTCTCGCGGCGGCGGACAGGGATTCCAGCTCGGTGATGGATGCCGCCTCGGCCTGTAGATCCTGGCGGAGCATCCGCCGCACCACGGGGAGAGCGCGGCAGGAGGCATCCCCCGACAGATCGATCCGCGGGGTCCGCATCCGCATGGTCACCCCGGGATCCCCGCCTAAAGCGCGGATGAGGCGGCCCAGGGCATGGAAGTGGGCCATGTCCTCCCGCGCCAAGCGGAGGAACAGCTCCGAGGCCTCGGTGTCCAGGCCCTCGGTGAAGAGGTGCTGGTAGGTGTAGGTGATGACCTGGTTCAGCTCGTCGTTGTAGGCCCGCATCATACGGGCGGCGAGGCGGGGGTCGGGGCGGATGGAGGGGGTGGGGGCGGAGTAGGGTTGGTTCATGGGGGCCTCCTTTGGGGGCAGGGAAACGTGAAGATCTGAATGGAGGGGGATATGCTTCACTTTCGGTTGCCCTGTTTCGTTGCTTACAGGCTATGCAGTAAACTCCCCCTCTGCCACTGTGGCGAAACGCCGAAATTCTTTCCGATGGCGGTTTTCTGTGGGGAATATCTTGACATTTCGGCCTGTTTGCGGTACAATAGGGATATGAAAAATACTCTGTAAAGGAGATCATATATGATCGACCACGATTCCATCCTCGCCGTCGCCTCCCACTTCGCCCTGGGTGGCGCCCCCACCCGTATCAAGGAGCTGACCGCGGGCAACATCAACGTCACCTACCGTCTGGACATGGGGGAGGACAAGACCGCTCCCCGCTACGTGCTCCAGCGCATCAATACCGTAGCCTTCAAGGATCCCGTTTCCCTCATGGAGAACGTCGGGCTGGTCACCGCTCACATCCGTCGGAGCTACGAGGCCGAGGGGATCGATCCTACCCGCCGCGTGCTGTCCTTCGTGGAGGCCGACAACGGCACTCTCCTGTATCAGGACTCTGAGGGCGGCGCATGGCGCTGCTACGTCTACGTGGACAACGTCACCGCCTACGACGCCATTGAGTCCGCCGCACTCTTCCGTGAGGCAGGCGTGGGCTTCGGTGAGCTCCAGACCAGACTTGCCGACTTCCCCGCCGCGCGTCTGACCGAGACCATCCCCGGCTTCCACAACACTGCCCGCCGCTTCGAGACCTTCCTGGCATCCGTTGAGAAGGACGCCGCGGGGCGGGTGGCCTCGGTGGCCGAGGAGATCGCGTTCTTCACCTCCCGCAAGGAGCTGATGTCCTCCATCGTGGACAGGCTGGGGGATGAGCTTCCCCTCCGCGTGACCCACAACGACACCAAGCTCAACAACGTCCTCATCGACAACGAGAGCGGCAAGGCCCTCTGCGTCATCGACCTGGACACCGTCATGCCCGGCTCGGCTCTGTACGATTACGGCGACGCCGTCCGCTACGGCGCCTGCACCGCCGCCGAGGACGAGCCCGACACGAGCAAGATCGGCTTTGACATGGAGCTGTTCCGAGCCTTCACCGAGGGCTTCGTCTCCGCCACCGCGGGCAATCTCACCGACACCGAGATCAAGCTTCTGCCCCTGGGAATCGCGGTCATCACCTGCGAGCTGGCCATGCGCTTCATGACCGACTACCTGGACGGCGACGTGTACTTCAAGACCAATTATGAGGGTCACAACCTCGTCCGCGCAAGAGCCCAGATGAAGCTGCTCACCGAGGTGGAGGCCAAGATGGAGGAGATGTACGCCTTTGTAGAAGGGCTGCTGAACAAATAAATTGGGGTTTAGCGGTCTGACGGCCGCGTCCATTAGCCTTCCCCAGCGGGGAAGGGGGACCGCGAAGCGGTGGATGAGGAGAGCGGATTACAGTTCTCTTACGGGTGTAATTTTTCTTGGTATATCAATGGTTTTGCTAAAACCCGTATGAAAAACCCATTTTGCTCTCCTCATCCGTCGCCTTCGGCGCCACCTTCCCCGCTGGGGAAGGCAAGAAACGAGGAAACCCACCGATAAACCCAAATTCGAAACCATACGCAACAAACAATAAGGAGATCCCCTATGATCCAATTCGGCACCGGCGGCTGGCGCGCCGTCATCGGCTCTGACTTTATCGAGAGAAACATCTGCCTCGTCACCGAGGGCATCTGCGCTCTCATGCGGGAGGAAGGCAAGACCGACAAGCCCGTCATCGTGGGCTACGACCACCGCTTTTTATCCGACGTAGCGGCCAAGTGGATGGCCGAGGTCTTCGCGGCCTATGGCGTGACCGTGTGGTTCATGAACCGCTCGGCTCCCACACCTCTGGTCATGCACACCGTCAAGCGGCAGGATCTTCACTACGGCGTGGAGATCACCGCCAGCCACAATCCCTCGTCCTACAACGGCATCAAGCTCATCGTGGAGGAGGGCCGCGACGCCCCTCTGGAGACCACGGGCCGCCTGGAGGAGCTGATCGCCGAGGTGGAGGCGCGGGGCGTCCCCTCCCCCCGTATGCCCTTCGCCGAGGCTGTGGAGCGGGGACTTGTGACCTACCGCAAGAACCCCTTCAACGAGTTCATCGACGATATTCTGTCGGTGCTGGACCTGCAGACCATCCGTAACCACGGCGCCCGAGTGCTGTTCGATCCCATGTACGGCTCGGGCACCTACCCTCTGCTGGTCATCCTCTGCACCGCCCGCTGTACCGTGGACATGATCCACAACACCCGCGACGCCCACTTCGGCGGCAACCTCCCCGCCCCCTCGGTCAGCGGTCTGGAGGAGCTTCGCACCCGCGTGGTGGCGGGCAAGTACGAGTTGGGCATCGCCTTTGACGGTGACGGCGACCGCCTGGGCATCATCGACGGCAACGGCCGCTACGTGGGCGCCAACGAGATCCTGGTGATGCTCTACTGGTATCTCCACGAGATCAAGGGCTGGCGCGGCCCCGTGGTCCGCAATCTGGCCACCACCCATATGCTGGACATCATGGCCGCCGACTTCGGTGAGGTCTGCTACGAGGTCCCCGTGGGCTTCAAGTACATCTCCTCCAAGATCGACGAGGTGGACGCCGTCCTGGGCGGCGAGTCCTCGGGCGGTCTGACGGTCCGCGGTCACATCCACGGCAAGGACTCCATCTATGCCGCCTCCCTCTTCGTGGAGATGATCTCGGCGGTGGGCAAGTCCCCCAGCGAGATCATGGATATGCTGGAGCGCAAATACGGCCGCTTCGAGCTGGTGGAGGACAACATCACCTTCACCTTGGAGCAGAAGTCCACCGTCAACCGCATCATCTTCGAGGAGAAGAGGATCCCCTTCTTCGGCTCCCCCGTCACCCGCGTCAGCTACGAGGACGGCTGTAAGGTCTACTTCGCCGACGGCAGCTTCGTCATCTGCCGCTTCTCGGGCACCGAGCCTCTCCTCCGCATCTTCGCCGAGGCGGGGGACGAGAAGACCGCCCGCGGCTATATCGAGGCCTTCCGCGACCTCTTGGCGTTGGAGTGAGGAAGGTAAATTGCAGTTTGTAGGTCTACTGTCTGACGGAAGAAGCGGTTGAGGCATAACCCTCATCCGCCTCCCGCCGCAGGAGCTGGTCGGCACCTTCCCCCGCGGGGAAGGCAAGATCTTTATGTTTTTTGTTATCCAAAAACTTATATGTATCAGTATGTTTTTGGCTTTAGGAGAACGAGGGACATACTACGAAAGCCTTCCCTTGTGAGGGAAGGTGTCCTCCGAACAAGTTCGGCGCGCAGGCGTGACGGATGAGTAGCCCCCCTACCCAATTCTACTTTGTTCCGTCAGACCGATAAACCCAAATTTGACCCCCCAAAAATACGACCCACTGAAAGGAGGAGCGCCCATGAGACCCATCACGAAAGCCCTGTGTCTGTGTCTGGCGGCGCTCCTCCTGTTTTTCTCCCTGGCCGCCTGCCGCAATCGGGACTTTGATCCCGCCGCCCCCCCCTCCGACGGGGAGAACGGAAACGGTGACCTTCCCGCCGACCTGCAATGCTGGGTCAAGCTCTCCGACGGCACCGAATACCCCCTTACGGGAGACAAGGCCGCCGAACTGTATACTGCCGTCAAGAAGATCTATGAGTCCTCCGACACGGTGGAGGCCATCCCCGACCGCGGAGGTTGTCTACGCCTCATCTTCTGCATGGGCGGCACCGCCCCCGAGTCCTCCATCCCCGCCTACCAGCTCCCCAACGCCACCCTCTACGGGGTCTACACCGTCTTCCCCGACGACACGGGGTGGTACGGTGACAACCTCGTCACCGCCCACGTCCACAGCTTTCAGCTGAAGGAGGGGAGTTTTTCGTCTCTCCTTGCCCAGGCGGATCAACCTTGAAATCTTTTTTCACAGAAAGGAAATATCACTATGAACAAGTTCATGCTCAACGAGACCTCCTACCACGGCGCGGGCGCCATTACCGCCGTTGTCGATGAGATCAAGGCCCGCGGCTTTGCCAAGGCCTTCGTCGCCACCGACCCCGACCTCATCAAGTTCGGCGTGGCCGCCAAGGTCACTGACCTGCTGGATGCCGCCGCCATCCCCTACGCCGTCTTCTCGGACATCAAGCCCAACCCCACCATCGAGAACGTCCAGAGCGGTGTCGCGGCCTTCAAGGCAGCCGAGGCTGACTGCATCGTGGCCATCGGCGGCGGCTCCTCCATGGACACCGCCAAGGCC
>JAGAIH010000288.1 GCA_017626655.1 Clostridia bacterium
ACATGTGCATCTTGTTCATGCCCAGGACCTTCTTGCGGTCACGGAAGTAGCGGTGGAGCAGGGGCAGACCCTTGCCCACGGCGCGGAGCAGGTTCTTGTAGACCTTGGGATCCACGTCCTCGGAGGCCAAAGCCTTATCCAGGCAGGAATCGTATCCACGCGCCTTGGCAAGGAAAATATCCTTGTCCACGTTGCCGGTGTAGGTAGCGGTGATGGTGTTGATCAGACCGATGTAGGCCTTGTAGTAGGACTGAAAGACCTTCTTTCGGACACGGACGTCGGGGTGATGGAGCAGGACGCCGTACATACCGTGGGAGACGGTGACGTCCTTACCGTCCACCTTGACGGTGGGGAAGGGGAAGTCGGCGTTGTCCAGCATACCGAAGACCTGCTGGTAGCCGCCAAAGACCCGGGAGCCCTGGGACAGAAGGGTCTCCATCTCCTTGGAGAGGACGTGAGGCTTGTCCTTGATGATGCACTTGATGGTGTAGTCGTAGTCTGCCATGCGGGGATCGGCGGCGAAAGCCTCCAGGGTCTCCACGGGGAGAGCGGTCAGCTCGGGGGTGATGAAGGCGGTGGCGCCCGAGAGCTTCATGGCCAGCATGGAGAAGCGGGCGGACAGAGCGGTGAACTCCGAGACGCGGCTGTCCTCGTCGTGGCGGATGTGGGCGTAGATGGCCAGCTTGTTGAGCTTGAGGATGAGGGCGTTGAGCTTTTCCATGCAGGAAAGCACCGACTCGACGTTGTTCAGCTTACCCTCGAACTCGGAGAAGTCCAGCTCCCCCTCGCACTCGGCGTACAGGGCGTTCCACGCCTCTACGTTCTCGAAAATATCCTCGACCCGCCATTTTCTCTCGGCAGGCACCTGATTTCTGTCCAATGCCATGGTATATACCTCCGTTTTTTGTGAGAAGTCACATTTTTACAGGATAAGTATACCATACTTCTCGCTATAAAGCAAGTGTTTCACCAAAAGATTCGGGAAAACTTCACAGAAAACGTAACGAGATCGCAAATCGGGCACCTCATTCGGGCTCTCCGTCATCCTCCCTCCCGCTCACCGACATTTATGGATGCAGATCCCATCAAAAAAGGCACCGCGCGAGACGGTGCCAAAGCTATCAGACGTTGCGGAGAGCGAAGACCACGTGATCCAGCTCGGTAAACCGCCGGAGGTTGGCGGCGGTGGAGAGCTTCTGGGGAACACGCACCAGGATCTCCATGCCCACGTGGGGGGCGGTGCCGCTGCGGGGCGGAGTGACCTGGGCCTCCATGAGACCGTACTCAGTGCGGAGCATCTCCAGCATGGGGGCCACGGCGTCCACGTTCTCCAGCTCCAGGTAGATGGCCATGCGCTGGCGCTTGCGGTTGAGGAACATCTCCAGGCTGGTGATGAGGGTGAAGGTCAGCATGGCGGCGATGACCGTCATGAAGGCACCCACGTAGAAGCCGATACCCACGGCCAGACCGATGGAGGCCGCCGTCCAGAGACCCGCCGCCG
>JAGAIH010000289.1 GCA_017626655.1 Clostridia bacterium
GCCAAGGGCCGCTCCATCTCGGAGTTCGGCTCCCGCAGAGCCCAGGGCGCCGACGCCGCCATCCTGGGCGCCCGCGCCGCCTATATCGGTGGCGTGAACAACACCGCCTGCACCATCACCGACGAGGTCTACGGCGTTCCCGCCTCGGGCACCATGGCCCACGCCTGGGTGCAGATGTTCGACGATGAGCTCACCGCCTTCCGCAACTACTGCAAGCTCTACCCCCACAACGCCACCCTCCTGGTGGACACCTACAACGTCCTGGAGTCGGGCGTGCCCCACGCCATCCAGGCCTTCAACGAGGTTTTGAAGCCTTTGGGCATCACCAAGTGCGCCGTCCGTCTGGACTCGGGCGATATCGCCTACCTCACCAAGAAGGTGCGCCGTATGCTGGACGAGGCGGGCTGGTTCGACTGCAAGATCGTGGTCTCCAACTCCCTGGACGAGTACATCATCCGCGAGCTGATCCGCCAGGGCGCCGAGGTAGATGCCTTCGGCGTGGGCGAGCGCCTGATCACCGCCAAGAGCGATCCCGTCTTCGGCGGCGTGTACAAGCTCTGCGCCATCGAGAAGCCCGACGGCACCATCCTCCCCAAGATCAAGATCTCCGAGAACGTGGGCAAGATCACCACCCCCCACTTCAAGAAGGTCTACCGCCTCCGCGGCCGCGATACCGGTAAGGCCGAGGCCGACCTGATCTGCCTGCATGACGAGGTCATCGACGACACCAAGCCCCTGGAGATCTTCGACCCCCAGAACACCTGGAAGCGCAAGACTCTGACCAACTTCACCGCCACCGAGCTGCTTGTCCAAGTCTTCAAGGACGGCGAGCTGGTCTACGATCTCCCCACCCTGGACGAGATCCGCGCCCACTGCCTGGCCGAGCGGGACGGTATGTGGGAGGAGGTCCGCCGCTTCACCAACCCCCACGACTACTACGTGGATCTCTCCCAAAAGCTCTGGGACATCAAGCATGGGCTTCTGAACCAGAGAAATCACTAATTGACCACCCCAGGGGCGCACACATAGGTGCGCCCCTACCCATATCGTTTTCAAGCCAAACAAATGACCGCATCAGGAGGATACCCAACCATGGTTCAAGAATTCCCCCGTCCCGATCTGCGCCCCTACCTCGGTAAGACCGTCACCATCGGCATCGACCGTCCCATGGGCTACGTCCACCACAAGGGCGAAAAGACCCTGATCTACCCCATCAACTACGGCTACATTCCCGGCGTTCTCGGCGGTGACGGTGAGGAGCTGGACGTCTTCCTCTTGGGTGTGGATCATCCCGTGGATACCTATACGGGCAAGATCATTGGCATCGTCTACCGCGCCGACGACGTGGAGGACAAGCTCATCATGGCCCCCGAGGGCATGAGCTTTACCGTGGAGGAGATGGCCGCCGCGGTGCATTTCCAGGAAAAGTATTACGATTCCACCGTGGTCGGGATCTGATCACGCAAGCAAAGAAGGCTATACGGCGATGAACCGTATAGCCTTTTTCGTATGGTGGGGGCGGGGATCATTTGATCCGCCTCGCCTCGGTATAGAACCGCTTATCCTCGGCGTGGCCCATGGAGAAGGTCTTTCTCGGCAGGGCGCCGTCGGCGATGACGGTGGAGAACAGCTCCTCCTTGGCCATGCCGTCAAAGAGGAAGGCGATGGCGTCGGGACGGTCAGCCAAGGCCTTGGCGGTGTCCTCGCCGTGGATGTA
Source organism: Clostridia bacterium (assembly GCA_017626655.1). Next base: position 1,718 of record JAGAIH010000289.1, read on the forward strand.
GTCGATGGACGCGCCGACGGGGGCGGTCTTCATGTACTCGTCCAGGAAGTCCTGCACCGTGCCCACGGGAAGGGCCACGGCGGGGGCGGGGATCTCTAGAGTGCCGCTACGGTCACCGCTGACCCACGCCACGGTCTGGGGGGAAGCCTCCCCGTTTAGGTCAGCGATATAGTCCTCAAAGGCGGCCAGGATATGGTCGGGGTCGATGCCGAAGACCACGCGGTAGATGGGCTCGAAGCGGAGAGACTCGTCGTAGAGATTCACCACCTCGCAGAGGGCGTAGCGGGCAGGGTGGGCCATGGCGGCCTCGTCACCGATAGCGGCGCGGATCTCCTCGAAGCAGGTCTTGGCGGCGGCCAGGGAGTGGTTGCCGTCCCCAACGGCGAAGAGCAGAGGGGCCAGCCCCTCCTTGCCGTAGCGCTCGGCCATAGCCTCGGGGGTGATGAGGGCAGCGAGGGCGGACTCCACCCGGGCCATGAGGGCGGGGGTGAGGAAATAGCCCTTCAAGTGGCCGCTCTTCTGCATGAGGTCGTGGTCGTAGGCCACGGGGAGGGTGTCCTTGAGGTTGGTCAGAGGCTCCACCACGGTTTTGGCGCGGTCGTCGATCAGCATCATGACGTGGGGCAGCTCCATGGGAGCCTCGCGGCGGATCGTGGTGCGGGCGGGGATACGCTCGGCCACCGTGGCCTCGGTAGCGCGGATCAGGCTGTCGGCGCCCTTGCGGTAATCGTAGGTCATGAGATCCACCGCGCCCACGATGCCCCAACGGGTCTCACCGCTCCCCAGGGTACGCTCCACCAGGATCATGGTGTCGGGATGCTCGATCAGCACGTCCCGGAGGTAGTCCTCCATGGCCGAAAGTACCGACGGCTTGCGGGTCTCGGTCTCAGCCAGGTAGACCTCGGGGATGATGAGGCGGAGGGTGGATGGAGAATCGGCGGCGATTTTGTCGGCGGTCTCCCAGTAATCGGGCTGGGAGGTGTATTGGTCGCAGGCCACGCAGGACCAGGGGGTGCCGCTGTATTTGGTGAAGTCAGGCAACAGAATATGGGCGGGCTTAAAGGGGATGGACATGGAAGCTCCTTTCGGCGGTAAAACCGCGGGGATCGTTGGGTCTATTATATACGAAAATGCCCAAAATTGCAAGAGGAAACCGTGAATTTATCGTCCTCACCGCAGAATTCCGCAAAATATTCCGCGATAATACATTTTGTTCACAGAATATCCTGTGTATGTTAAAATTTGCGTGATATAATAATATGAATTGCTGTGTCTGTCACCAACGTACAAAGCTGTCATGAAAGGCGGTTTCCGTATATGTTCCACGGTCCTCCTCCCGGCGCGCGATTCCAGTACGCCAAGATCACGCCCCCCAAGAATATCGCCGACGTCCCCCGCTATCTCGGGGAGCTGTTGGGCGGGTTCTTCACCCGCATGGGCTACATATTCAAGCTGGTCTGGAAAACGGGTCCCTGGATCCTTTTCGCCATGCTGTTCTTCGCCGTCTTCCAGGGTGTCATGCCCGTGGTGGGGTCCAAGATCTCGGAGGCGGTGCTGAATGAGCTACAAGAGCAGTACGGTCTCTTCGACGGTGACTTTGCGGGCTTTTTCGGTACCACGGTCTTCTTCCTCCTGGTCTTCATGTTCACCTACAACATTCTGAACAGCGTCGTGAACACCTTGAAGAACACCGTCACCCGTATCGCGGGGGAGCTGGTGGTGCGTACCGTCAAGCTGGAGATCATGAACAAGGCCCGTGAGCTGGATCTCTGCTCCTTCGACCTCCCTGCCTTCTACGAGAAGCTGGAGAACGCCAACCGCGAGGCGGGCATGCGTCCCATCCAGATCCTCTCCTCCACCTTCTCCATGGTCAGCAATATCATCACCCTCATCTCCTTCGTGGTCATCCTGGCCGCCGAGCTGTGGTGGGCGGCCCTGGTCATGGTGGCGGTCTCGGTCCCCTCGGCCATCATCAATTTCTACTACCGCCGCAAGCACTTCCAGTATATGCGCCGCCGCTCCAAGGATCGCCGGCAGATGAACTACTACTCCGACCTCATGGTCAACAAGGACATGGTCAAGGAGATCCGTATGTTCGACCTGTCGGACACCTTCATCACGCGCTACCGTGAGACCTTCGACCGCTACTTCGCGGGCATCCGCGCCCTGATTCTGCGTGAGAACATCTGGCACGTCGTCATCACCGTGATCTCCTCGGCGGTCAACTGCGCCTTCTTCGCCTGGTTCGCCTACCGCGTGGTCACGGGTGGGTATCAGATCGGTACCTACTCCCTGTACACCGGCGCTCTGGGGCAGATCGCAGGGCAGGTGGGCGCCCTCATCGGGGTCTCCGCCACCATCTACGAGGGCACCTTGTTCATCGACAACCTGACCTCCTTCCTGAAGGAGGAGCCTACCGTAGTCCCCATGGTTCCCGAGGAGCGCAAGGACGAAGGCCCTCTGAAGGTGGCCCACGGCCAGGCCCATACCATCGAGTTCCGCCACGTCAGCTTCATCTACCCCGGCACCGAGCGCAAGGTGCTGGACGACGTCAATCTGGTCATCCGTCCCGGCGAGACCCTGGTGCTGGTCGGCCTCAACGGCGCGGGCAAGACCACTCTGCTCAAGCTCCTGACCCGCCTCTACGATCCCACCGAGGGAGTGATCCTCCTGGACGGCGAGGACATCCGCGCCTATGACGTGAAGGATCTGTACAGCATGTACGGCATCATCTTCCAGGACTTCGGCAAGTACGCCGTCAGCGTCACCGAGAACATCCACTTCGGCGATATCCGCAAGGAGCTGAAGGAGGAAGACATCCGCCGCGCCGCCGAGGAGGCCGACGCCACCGACTACATCGGACATCTGCCCGGTGGGTTCAATACCCCCCTCATGCGGATCTTCGAGGAGGAGGGCATCGAGCTGTCCATCGGTCAGTGGCAGAAGCTGGCCATCGCCCGAGCCTTCTACAGCGACTCCGACGTGCTGATCCTGGACGAGCCTACCGCCTCCCTGGATCCCATGGCCGAGCAGGAGATCTTCAACCAGTTCGACCGCCTCCGCGCCGACAAGACCACCATCTTCGTCTCCCACCGCCTGTCCTCCGCCACCGTGGCCTCCAAGATCGCGGTGCTGGAATACGGCAAGCTCATCGAGGAGGGCGACCACCGCGCCCTCATGGCCAAGCGCGGCCGCTACTACGAGCTGTTCTCCACCCAGGCCAAGCGCTACGTCACCGAGGGCGAGGCCGTGCTGGAGGAGGTTCCCGAGAGCATCCGCCCCGACCGCCCCATGCCGCCTCCCCATGGGCACCCCCACGGTATGCCCCCGATGGGAGCAGGCCGACGCCGCGGCGAATAAACTGTTACCAATTAATAAACCATAGAAAACCCATCTCAAAAGGAGATCCACAACCATGTCTATCAAAGTTGTCAAGTTCGGCGGCAGCTCTCTTGCCGATGCCGATCATTTCCGCCAGGTCGCAGCCATCATCAAAGCCGATCCCGACCGCCGCTATGTCGTTCCCTCCGCGCCCGGCAAGCGGGAGAAGAGCGACACCAAGGTCACCGATCTGCTCTACCGCTGCTACGATCTGATCAAGTCCCGCTCCTCCATGGAGTCCATCGACGCCTGCTACAACGAGATCCGCGCCCGCTACACCAGCATCATCGAGGATCTGGGCCTGAACTACGATATCTCGGGCGAGCTGGACTACGTCCGCAACGCCATGCTCCACGCCGCGGGCCGTGGGTACGCCGCCTCCCGCGGTGAGTACCTCAACGCCCTGATCCTGGCCAAGTATCTGGGCTTCGACTTCATCGACGCCGAGAACGTCATCTTCTTCAAGGACAACGGCACCCTGGACGAGGAGAAGACCAACGCCGAGCTGTCCGCCGAGCTGGAGAAGCACAAGTACGCCGTCATCCCCGGCTTCTACGGCGGCACCCCTAACGGCACCGTCAAGACCTTCTCCCGCGGTGGGTCCGATATCACCGGCTCCATCGTGGCCAAGGCCGCAAAGGCTGATCTCTACGAGAACTGGACCGACGTGTCTGGCTTCATGATGGCAGACCCCCGCATCATCGACAATCCCTGCATCATCAAGGAGATCACCTACCGCGAGCTGCGCGAGCTGTCCTACATGGGCGCCACCGTCCTCCACGAGGACGCCGTGTTCCCCGTCCGCTCCGCCGGTATTCCCATCAACATCCGCAACACCAACCGCCCCGAGGACGAGGGTACCATGATCGTATCCCATTCCGTGGGCTACGACTCCGAGCACGTCATCACGGGTGTGGCGGGCAAAAAGAGCTTCTCGGTCATCACCATCGAGAAGGACAGCATGAACTCCGAGGTGGGCTTTGGCCGCAAGGTGCTGGAGGTCTTTGAGGAGAACGAAATCTCCTTCGAGCATCTCCCCTCGGGCATTGACACCATGAGCGTGGTGGTGGCCTCCTCCACCCTGGACGACCGCCGCGAGAAGGTCATGAACGCCATCGTCCGCGCCGTCAAACCCGACAGTGTCTTCATCGAGGATGAGCTGGCCCTCATCGCCGTGGTGGGCCGCGGCATGGTCAAGGCCAAGGGTACCGCCGCCCGCGTCTGCGACGCCCTGGCCCGCGCCGACATCAACATCCGCATGATCGACCAGGGCTCCTCCGAGCTGAACATCATCGTGGGCGTGGACGACGAGGAGTACGAGGATGCTCTGCGGGCTATCTATTCCGAGTTCGTCAAGGCATAACTGAGAGGGCAAGACTATGAAACAGGAGCTGATTTCTTGGCTTACCCCTCACCTGCAATCCCTCCCTGCCGAGGCCAAGGCTCTTTGCCTGAACCTCTATGAAGGAGAGGAGGACGGTGAGTTTGACGCCCAACTGGTGGCCTGCGCCTCCTACGACCGCGAGGATCCCGACTGGGCTTGCCCTGACAATGAACTGTACACCACCGGCGAAGAACTGTTCGGCTTCACCGCCGAGGACTGGGAGGCCGCCCTGGATCTCATGCTGAAGACCCTGGGAGAGGCCGTCGCGGATGGCATCCTCCCCGATGCCATTGAGTACATAGCCGCCGGCTTCGTGGACGGAGATCTGGAAGAGGTCTTCTGTCGGGAGTGAGCCGCTGAAGCCAACAAAAAAGGGAGAGCGATCCCCGCGCGGGAAACCGCTCTCCTTTTTCGTCTGATACAGCAATTACGCCATCTGGTCGGGCAGCTTCTTACCGCCCAGCAGGTGGAAGTGGAGGTGCTTCACCGACTGGCAGCCGTCCTCACCGCAGTTGGTGATGACGCGGTAGCCGTTCGCCAGCCCCTCGGCGGCGGCGATCTTGGGGATCACCTCAAAGATCCGCGCCACGTAGCCGCTGTTGTCGGCGGTCACCTCGTCGGCCGAGGCCATGTGAGCCTTGGGGACGATGAGGATGTGGGTGGGCGCCATGGGAGCGATGTCGCGGAAGGCGTAGACCATGTCGTCCTCGTACACCTTGGCAGAGGGGATGTCCCCCGCGATGATCTTGCAGAATAAGCAGTCCATAGTAAAGATTCCTTTCGAGTTGGTTTCGTTGCTCTTATTGTACACCGAAAACCGACGATTGTCAAGAACTTTTGCAAACAAATTGGGGTTTATAGGGGAGCGAAGAACGAGGGGCTCTGCCCCTGACTCCCGCTTAAACCCTTCTTGAAAGAAGGGTTTAAGAATTCCAAGAACTTTTAAAAAGATATATTTGTCAATGTGTTTTTAAAGTTTTTGGAGTTCTTAGAACCTTTTTTCATGCACTGCTTGCAGTGCGAGGTTCATAAGCCGCCGGAGGCCGTTCCCCCCGCTCCCCGACAAACCCAAATTTGAAGAAAAGGAGACCGCCATGACCGACCTTTGGCAAACCCTCAAGACCGCCGCTGACAGTGGCTGCCCCATCCTGCTCTACGGTATGGGCAACGGCGCGGACAAGATCCTCACCGTGTGCGAGGCTTACGGCATTCCCGTGGCGGATTTCTTCGCCAGCGACGGCTTCGTCCGCGGCCACAGCTTCCACGGCAAGGTGGTGCTGTCCTTCTCCCGGGCCTGCGAGAAGTACGGCGCGGAGAACATGATCGTCCTCCTCTCCTTCGCCTCCTCCCGTCCCGAGGTGCTGGAGACCATCGGGCGGGTAGCCTCGGCTTGCGAGCTGTATATCCCCGACGTGCCCGTTTGCGGTACCGAGCTGTTCAACACCGCATTCTGCGAATCCCACCTCGATGAGATCGCCGCCGCCCGTTCCCTTTTTGCCGATGAAGAATCCCGCCGCGTGTACGACGGCATCATCGAGTACAAGCTGACGGGCCGCATGGGTATCCTTCGCGCCACCGAGTCGGAGCCTTCCGACGCCTACCACCACATCCTCCATGCCGAAAGCTTTGTCAACGCCGCCGACCTGGGGGCCTACAACGGGGACAGCATCCGCGACTTGCGGCAGTACGCCCCCCATCTGCGGGAGGTCATCGCCCTGGAGCCCGACCGCCGCAATTTCCGCAAGCTCACAGAATACGCAACGGCACTCGGTGAGGCGGGGGACAGCCTTACCGTTCATCCCGTACAGGCGGGGGCGTGGAGCCACACCGCCACCCTGACCTTCCACGGAAGCGGCAACCGCAACGCCGGCCTCATCGAGGCCAGGCTGACCGACGCACCCGCCGAGGCGAAAGGCAACATCCTCCCCTCCACCGCCGACAACCCCTACTTCGGCAAGACCGCGGAGGTGCCCGTGACAGCCCTTGACACAGTTGCAGAGGAGATATTTGGTGGGAGTACACACATAGACTATATCAAATACGACGTGGAAGGCGCCGAGACCGAAGCTCTGCTGGGCACCCGCGCCATTATTCAGCGGGACGCTCCTGCCCTGCTGGTGTCGGCCTACCACCGTTCCGCCGATCTGTTCCGCTTACCCTTGCTGGTACATGAACTCAATCCCGACTACAAGCTGTACCTGCGCCGCATGGCGGGGGTGCCGGCGTGGGATATCAATCTGTACGCTGTGTCGGATTGAACCGTTTCACCTGAAAAGAGGAGTGTCCAAGCATACGGACACTCCTTTTTGATTCAGAACCGTTGCAGGAGGGACAGCAGAGGGATCAGATCCCGATCCTTTCCGCGGATGTTCCAGCGATTCGTCTGACCGTCGCGGGTGGCTGTGACCAGAGGGCGAAGCCCGCCGTCCAGCGCGCGCCGGACAAGCTCCTCGGGCAGTCCGCACTCCCGCGCGATCGCGTCCACCGTTGCGGTCTCATCGGCGAGGCCGGTCAAGCGGTGCAGAGCCAACAGCACCGCCAGATTCTCCCCCTCCGCGAGATCGGCCATTAGCTGCCGCAGGGCTTCCACCTCTTCGGGGCGCATCCAGGTGGAGCCGTGGGGACGGTTCGCCGCGAAAAACACGGCGTCACGGTACATACGGGTGGTGATAGCGGGTACGCTGATGCAGGACAGCCCCCACTCCCCCGCCACGGCGCGGGCTACGGTCTCGGATCGGTAGGGCATCTTCATCTCAGCGGCAAACAGTCCCGCGTGAATAGTAAACGCCGTACGCAGGATCGTGTCGTACGCCTCCTCCCGAGGCAGATCGCCTACGCCTTGGAACATAGCCTCAAATTCCTCCGGGGGAGAAGGATACGTCGGAGGCGTCTCCCGCCCCATCAGCTTATCCAGCGAGACCCCGAACGTGTCAGCCAGCTCGGGCAGAAGCCCGATATCGGGGCAGCACGTCCCCGACTCCCATTTGGACACCGCCTGGCCGGATACCCCCAGCTTCGCCGCCAGCTCCTCCTGGGTCATGCCCTTTTCCTTGCGGAGAGCGGCGATGTTTTCGTTCAACGCTTGCTTCATGGTATCTCCTTTCTTTCACTTGGTATCGTAGCTACGCCATTAGGATACCACACCTGCGGCGGAAAATCAATAACGCGTTTGTTTGATACGGTCATATTTCTCCCAACCTGTGGTTGGACTATGGTTGGATCCCGAAAAAACGGCTACCGTTTCCCGAAAACGGCAGCCGTTTGTTTTCAATTCTGGTCGATGATCATACTCGTCCCATCGGTAGCGAAGGCGATATCCCCCTCGTAGGTGAACTTCGCTGCGGCACCCGAGGTACGCATGGCGGTGACCAGGGAGCCCTCCACCAGGGACTTGTCTCCCGCATGGACCACGCAGTAGCGCAGGCCTTTGTTCTCGCGCAGGAGGTTGCCCAGGGCCTTGTCATAGCCGCCGTGGTGGGGGATCTTGATAACGTCATAGGACAGGTCGACATCCTTGATCTCCATAAACTCGGTGATGCGGTCCTGCTCGGCATCACCCGCCAGCAGAAGGGAGATGTCACCAAAGTAGATCGAGGTGATCAGGGAGTAGTTGTTCTCCTCCAGGGCGTGGGCTTCGTCCGAGCCAAGGGTCACGCCGGGCTCGTAGAGCTTCGTGGGGTTGATCCACAGGCTGCCGTAGGAGAGGTCAATGCGGACGTCCTCGGTGGGGCGGTGGACCATTACCCCTTGGGTAGCATCCAGGGCTGTCATCATGCGGCGGTAGAGCGAGGAGTCCCGCACGTAATCGGGCATATAGATGTTCTTGACGGTGTAGTGCTGAAGGATCTGCGACATAGTACCAATATGATCGTTGTCGTAGTGGGAGATGATGAGGTAGTCGATCTGGGTAATGCCGTACTCGGTGAGCTTGCGGCTGATGGCGGGATAGTCGTCGGCTTCCCCCGTGTCCATGAGAATGACGGTGTCATCCATACGGATCAGGATGGCGTCGGAGTTCCCCGTGTCCAGAAAATCGGCGCGGAGAACGTGGGGGGAATTCTCAAAGGGATCGGTGGTGGGGATCTCGATGACGCTCCCCGTGGGGGGCTCGGTGGGCAGCTCTAAATTGCCGTTTCCCGTGACCTTGCCCGTTCCCTCGTCGAGGATCAGGGTATCCCGAGTGGGGTCGTACACCTCATCCGAGCAAGCGGCAAAGCTCAGCAGACACAGGGACAGGAGGGCGGCTGTCAGAAGCAGACAAACGCCCCTTCCCGCAGGGGTATGAGGGAGATGGATGTTCATAGGAAGCACCTTCCTTATCGTACTGCCACCAGTATACCATCCAAATGTGGCGTACATACGCACAATTCGTGAATTTTTCCTACAAGAGCCCCCAAAGGCTTACTGTTTCCGCAGGATTCGCCGCATGGCCTCGCGGACGGTGTCGGCATCGTAGCCCAGGCGCATCATGGCAGCCATGAGTTTCTGCCGCTCCCCTCTGTCCTCGGGGATCTCGCCATACTTCTTGCGGATGGCCTCGGCGCAGGTCTCCTCCCAGTCGGTGTCGGCCAAGCTCTCCATAGCCTCCTCCACCGCCTCGCGGGTAAAGCCGTGAGCGATCAAGTCCTCCCGGATGCGGCGCTCCCCCCAGCCCTTGCGGATGCCCTGCTCGGCGCGGAGGGTGGCGGTGTCATCCTCGCGGATGTAGCCCTTTTCGGCAAGGTAAGCCGTGGCGCGGGTCGCGGTCTCGCGGTCAATGCCCTTAGCGGTAAGTTTGTAGGCCAGGCGGCGGGCGGACTGGTCGCCGTACTGTAGCAGAGCCATCCCCCGTCGGATGGCGCCGCAGAGCCGTCCCGCGTCCAGCAGGGCATCGACGTATGCGGGTGTGACCGTCCCCGTCTGGACCTTCAGTTCGGCGTACTGCTCCACCAGCAGATGGAAGCGCACCCGCCGGGCCTGCTTTCCCTCGGGATCGGGCAGGGCCAACACCACCGTCACGGTCTCGCCCTCCCCGGCGGGGGTAACGGACAGGACGGCGCAGGTATCGGGGGGCAGGTCGGGGGCGGGCTGTTCGGTGGGGGCTTTTGCGGTGGTCTTGGGGGAGGCCTTCTTTTTGGAAAGAGCTTGTTTAGGTAGGGATGGTTCGGGTGGAGCTTGTACGGGGGCAAATTGCTCGGCCCCAGCTGATCCCTTCCCGGTTTGCCGAGGAGCCATCTCCCCGGGCGCCGAGGAAGCAGGCGCGGTTCCTTCGGGACAAACCGAAGCCTCGGCCTCGACCTTCCCCCTTCCCTTCCCCTTTTGGGATGGCTCCATCATATCCACCAGCCTCCGCGACTTCAGGGGGCGAAGTCCTGCCTCCCCCCCATCGGTCTCAGGTATATCGAAGTCGTCGGGATCCCGATAGCGGGGCGCCATTACTCGTCGTCCTCGCCCAGGTCACCCAGGGTGCGGATCTCGAAATCGTCCTCGTCCTCATCCTCGTCCAGCTCAAACTCGCCCGCGGCCAGCAGGTCGGTCTCGGCGGAGGCGGCGCGTACCTTCTCCTCCAGTTCGGCCATGAAGGCGGGATCCGACTCCACCAGCTTGCGGACGGTGTCCTTACCCTGGCCCAGGCGCTCGCCGTTATAGGAGAACCAGGAGCCGCTCTTCTTGATGATGTCCAGATTGATGGCGAAGTCCAGGATCTCGCTGGAGCGGGAGATGCCCTGGCCGTAGATGATGTCGAACTCAGCCACCTTGAAGGGGGGCGCCACCTTGTTCTTGACGATCTTACAGCGGACGTGGTTACCGTAGATCTCGTTGCCCTGCTTGAGCTGCTCGGTGCGGCGGACGTCGATGCGGACAGAGGAGTAGAACTTCAGGGCGCGGCCGCCGGGGGTGGTCTCGGGGTTGCCGTACATGACGCCTACCTTCTCGCGGAGCTGGTTGATGAAGATAACCACGGCCTGACTCTTGGAGATGACGGCCGAGAGCTTACGCATGGCCTGGGACATGAGGCGGGCCTGCATACCCACGGTAGCGGCGCCCATGTCGCCCTCGATCTCCTGACGGGGCACCAGAGCGGCCACCGAGTCCACCACCACCACGTCCACAGCCCCCGAGCGCACCAGGGACTCGCAGATGGACAGAGCATCCTCGCCGCAGTCGGGCTGGGAGACCAGCAGATTGTCGATATCCACGCCCAGAGCCTTGGCGTAGACGGGGTCCAGGGCGTGCTCAGCGTCGATGAAGGCGGCCTCACCGCCGGCCTTCTGCACTTCGGCGGCGATGTGGAGGGCCACGGTGGTCTTACCCGAGGACTCAGGCCCGAAGATCTCAATGATACGGCCGCGGGGAACACCGCCGATACCCAGAGCCATGTCAAGAGACAGAGAGCCCGTGTGAATGGCCTGTACCGTCATGCGGGCGTTGTCGCCCAGCTTCATGATGGAGCCCTCGCCGAAGTCCTTCTCGATCTGCTTCATAGCGGTCTTGAGGGCCTTGCGCTTCTCCTCGCGGTCGGCGTCATAGGTCACGAGGGGGGTGATGGGCTTCTTGGATTTGGTTGCCATAGTAATTCCTCCGTAGGGGCCGTTCCTGTTTCGGACGGCGGTTTGTTTCATTGGCACCATTATACACCATGTCGGGGGATTTGTCAATAGGTTTGGAATGTTATTTTCCGATTTCGGAAATTTATTTTAGACATGCTCGTCCAGCGCCTCCGCCAAATTCCTTTTCGGGCAAAAAGCACCCGCTCAATGGCGAGTGCTTTTTCATATATTTACTGATTCACCTTCTGGGTCTAAACACAGTTTCATCATCATTTGCTTCTACCTTATAGCAATCCATTCTATACAACTTCTGTCCTATACGGTTAGCAAATCCACGAGCAAATGTATCTCCGGTTCTTCTGGCTTTATCATATAGATATACGAAACCCCGATACAGTTCTTCTTCATCCTCCGTAAACGACAATTTTTCGTTAAACGCATTGTTTATACCCGTTCTCATAGGCAAACTGGATGCACTCCTCATCTCACGAGACAATATTTCACAGGCATCAACAAAAGAGCAATGTTCTATTCTTTCATCCAAATCGGCTTTAGCCCTATTTGCCTTTTCCTGCGCTTCTCGATAAGAGTTAGATAGATATGAAAACAATCCCATTTAATGATCCTCCTCGTATTTTTATTTTATATTTGTTAGATAGTATATCATATCTATCTGTTCCTGTCAATAAAATCAGAAAAATGTTAAAATATAATTAACATATTCACAGGCGAGGTGATTCAATGAAACCGATTTATGAATCTGAATACAGACAGCTTGGCTTAAAAATTGCTTATTATCGAAAGTTACGTGGACTTACCCAAGAACAGCTTGCAGAGAAAATAGACCGTACACCCGCATTTATTGGCCATGTGGAAGCTCCAAATATCATAAAAGCAATCTCTTTGGATACTCTATTTGATATTGCCCGAGTATTAGATATTCCGGTGTACAAGTTTTTTCTGTTTGATGAATAAAGCTATGCTTTCCACCATCTATTTCTATCAACTATGATGTATCGGATCCTATCAAATCACAAAAAGGAGTGCGGAATAACCACACTCCTTTTTCTATCCCAAAAATTTTTTCTGAACTCTATTGACTTGTGGCCTAATATAGTGTATAATTTAGTCACAACCAAGAACACTACAGAAGGAGGTACCTGTTATGACGATTATTCCCATGCGTGATCTGAAGGACACGGTTGAAATTGAAAGACGGTGTGCGGAAGCGGGCGGTCCCGTGTTCGTGACCAAAAACGGCTATGGGCGTTTGGTCGTGATGGATATTGAGTATTACGAGAAGACCATGAGCAAGATCTACGAAGCCAAGCTGGTACACGAAGGGCTGACTGATCTGGAAAACGGAGACACCGTGGACGGAGACACCGTAAAGGCGAGGATGGCGGAGAAGTATGGCATTTGAGTATTCCTATCGCTTTACCGAAAAAGCGGTGCAGGATCTGGATGAGATCCTGCACTACATATCCGTTGATTTGGACAATCCTATGGCGGCGAAAAGCCTTGGGAAAAAGATATTTGAGAGGATCGACAGCGCGAGATGCTTTCCCGAGTCGGGGGCATTGGTGGACAATGAATATCTGGCAGATAAGGCCGTCCGCAAGATGATCGCAGACAATTACGTGATCTACTACAAAGCACACCACGATGAAAAGATGATCTCGGTCGTTCGCATCGTGTACGGAAAAAGGAATCTCGACGAAATATTGCGACTCATGTAAAAGGAAAGGGCAGGATCTATCACCTGTCCTTTCTGATTTTTTGAAGCGTTATTTGGGAGGTCTCCTTCCCGCCGCAACCGCATCCCCCGCCACGAACAGCACACTCCCTGCGGCGTAGCACACCATATCCCACCAGGAAAACCCCGTCCCGATCAGGATCCGGAAGAACTCGATATGCCCCAGCCCCAACAGGTAGACCAGCCCGAAATACTGCCCGACCTCCACCAGGATGGCGAAGAGCAACACACCGCCGCCAATGGGCAGGCGGTAGCCCTTTGGCAGGATCACGCGGATGGCACAGCAGATCAGCAGAGTCACCAGTATATCCCCGCCGTAGGGGCGGATGAAGCGGTCGCGGACGAAGAGGGCGATCAGCACCTCTATGACAAGGAGCAGGAGGGCGGCGAGACCGTAGCCCAGCCGCAGGCGGGTGTTTTGGCTCGCGGTATGGGTCATGGTTGCTCCTTTCTTTCTTATCGGGGATAAGGCAATCAATAGGAAATACTTCAAATTTGGGTTTGTCGGTCTGACGGAACAGATCAAAATTGAGTAGGGTGGCTACTCATCCGTCACGCCTGCGGCGTGCCACCTTCCCTCACAAGGGAAGGCTTCCGTGGTATGCTTTTCGTTCTCTTAAAACCGAAAACATACTGATATCTAAAGGCTTTTAGGGAGACGCAAAACATACCGAATGAGCCTTCCCTTGTGAGGGAAGGTGGCGCGCCCGAAGGGCGCGACGGATGAGTAGCCACCGAGAAACATACCGATTTGTTCCGTCAA